>NZ_JBPWAP010000089.1:0-15725 GCF_051776705.1 Bacillus cereus group sp. BceL291
TATTGCTCTAGATGTGATGAGAAATTAGAAAACTGCGAATGTGAATGTAGGAAGTGTGATGAATGGCTACACGATTGTAAATGTGAAGAAAACTAAACAAAATCGTTATTTGAAAGGAAGAATGAGGGATGGATTTACAAAAGTTGCAAGAACTGAATGATCTTAGACTCACAATAGAAATGTACAACGATTTAATGGATAAATACGATGATGAAGATTTCGTTTTAGAAAACTTAGATAACATTTTAAATGTTTTTCATTCAGTGCCACGTCTGGTTGAAGAAATTACATTATTACGGGAAGAGAATCAGCAATTGCAGTATGAGTTAAAAGAAGAAAGAATTTGAACAAAAACGCTATTTTATTAGAAAGGAGGGAGTATATTGCCAGTTGCTAATCAAATCTTATTTTCAATAGTGTTGTTGCTCCTATATGTAGGGAGTGTAATTGTAAGTCGTAAACTTATGAAACGAGTGATGGAAGAGGAAGAAATTGACCCAAATATTTTTATTATATGTTTAGTGTTAGTACCTATAGAAAATATTGCGGTTAGTATCCTTTGTTATCTTACTTTTTGTACAAAAAACTTAAATACAGACAAAATAGCTAAAAAATTCTTTGGAATGTAAAGATAAAACTAAACAAAAATTTCATTTTATAGAAAAAAGTCAAAATAAAACGAGCACTTGTGCCAGAGTGCTCGCTTGTAAAAACTTATGTCATTCATTACTGTTATGTTTGTGAGTCATGAACAAGTGAATGATACGACAAGTAAGGTTCAAAATAGTTTATTCACCTGCTAATAAATAGGTGCCTGTACTACAATAAGAGCAGCTAGCAAAAGCTAACTGCTCCACATTCGACAAAAAATTTCGGGCAGAAATCACTGCTAAGAAATCTGCTTATAGTTAGTATGTACAAGATTACGTTTAGTATTCAAAGAAATAAAAAGCAGCTAGTAAAAGCTAACTGCTCCATAAAAACTTTTGAAAGGTAACTGCCTTGGGGAAAGGCGAGTTGTTAGTTAGTATAAGCAGGTTATTGAGTTTTATTCAAGGAGGTAGAGGGAAATAAAAAAAGTGTATCCATTTAAAATCATTGTCAGAAATGAAGCTATATCAGTTGGAGAAAAGATATTTGCGCCAAATGGACGAGAAGGGATTGTTATTTCTATAGAGTCGGTAAAGTTAATTAGTATGAATGAAATTGAAGTGGTAGGAAGAGCGAAGTTAAAAAACTGAACAAAATAATCCTTTGAATATAAAGTGAGGTTAGGAACATGGGAGTGAGTTTAGAAGGTGTGAAATTCTTTATAGAAACACCCGATGGAGAAAGCGTGGAAATAAAGGGTGGTGTTCAAGAAGTCAGTATTGATTCCGATAAGGTAGTTGATTCTGGTTTTGATTTTGGCAAAGAATACAGCGGTACTTTCGCCTATGAAGAACCACAAAATATAAAAGAACTGAAGAGAATAGGGTTTACAGATCGACAAGCGTGGAATATTCATTTACGCAAAGGTGAGAGCTGGAAAGAGAACTGAAAAAATCCTTTTAGAAAAAGAAAAGAATATAGTCCGGCTAGAAAACTAGAGGACACCAATTCATTAAAGCAGCAATTAAAGCTGTTTTAGGAATGGGTGTCCTTTTTATTTTGAAAAGGGAGATGGGGAAATGAAGGGGCTAAAGGATCAGTTACGTGAATGGAAAAAGCAATCGAATCGAGCAAAGAAGAAAAAACGAAAAGAGAAATTAAGTACTCGTGACATTGAGGATTTAATGGGGATGCATAGACCTTGTTATGAACGAAGACGTGGAGCGATAAGACAAAAGTAATTTAAAAATAAAAAGGAGTGGTCTTACATGACTAAACAATTATCTTTCTTACCAAAAATTGATAGAACAGCAACACAAGAGGAATTAGAAGGTGTGTTGGAAAGCGTACGTATACATAGACAATTTGGGATGATGCGTAAAGAAATGAAAGTCACTCCTTCTTATGAAGTGCGCGAGCATGGTCCTACACATACAGTCGGAAAACCATTAGAAGATGTTGCTCTAGCAAATATTCAACAGAGTAAACGAGAAGAGTGGCTTGAAAGAATGTCAGTACGCATTGATCAGTTTCTAAATCGATTAGGAAACGGACGTGCAGGAAGCATTCAAAGAGATATTATTTATAAACGTTATTTAGAAGAAGAAGACGTATGTGATTACATGGTTTACAACGAAATAGGGATGTCAGAGCGTACTTATCGACGTTGGAAGTCTAAAGCATTTTATAAGCTTGCTTTTGCACTTGGATTAGAAGTTTACGAGACAGAAGAGACTGGAGGTAATGAATAATGAATTTTGTTCAGCCAATACGTGATCCAGAAGAAATACAGCAGCTAAAAGAGTATTTTAAAGAAAAAAGCTTACGTAATTACATTCTCTTCATTATGGGAATCAATACGGGCCTGAGAATCTCGGACATTTTGAAATTGAAGGTAGGAGATGTCAAAGGTAGTCATATATCTATGAGAGAAAAGAAAACCGGGAAACAGAAACGAATACAAATTACTGCAGCATTGAAAAGAGACCTTAAATGGTTTATTGAAGATAGGGAAGATAATGAGTATTTATTGCAAAGTAGACAAGGTAGAAATCGTCCAATTGGTCGTAGTATGGCATATAAGATATTAAGCGGAGCAGCGGCAGAGTTTGGGCTAGATGAAATAGGAACACATACACTGAGAAAGACGTACGGGTATCATATGTACATGCAAACAAAAAACATAGCATTACTTATGGAGATATTCAATCACTCGTCAGAGAAGGTCACGTTACGTTATATAGGTGTAAACCAAGATGCGATGGATAAAGCAATGACTAGATTTAAAATCTAAGCATTGCTTTTCTTTTTAAATCTATACAGTTACTCATAAATTTCGTACTGTGTAACTCAAAAGAAAAAGTAGAATGAAATCAATGATAGCAAGGGATTTGGCAAAGGGGTCAGTTACACACAATACAAGATATGGGTAAGTCATTAGAGAAAGAACAGGGGGAATAAGTAGTTGCCAAAAACTATTGATTTGGGTAAAACAGTTGCAAAGAGTAATTGGGGATATTGATTAGAAAAAATAAGTGGCAGAGTCGTGACCGCTTTTTGGCAGGAAATGTGCCGGTTGTTTTGGAATTCACGTGATATATTTGTATTGTGAGAAGTGGCGGAAAACACAACTCATAAAGATTCCTTTATAATATATGTTGTTTAAACGGTTTCGTAATAGCGGCACTTAAAATCCGAAACCAGCAGATGGTAACGATTGAATGATACCGTTATTAAGGAGAGCTTTGCTCTTCTTTGAGCTAACAACATCCTAGGTAGACAGAATTAGGAGAATCTGATAAATTTTCCGATGGTGTCTGTTGTGGTTGTTAGCTGAAAGAAGAATAAAACTTCACATACCGTAATCGAAATGCAAATCAATAAATGATAAAAAAGCATCCATTCGGATGCTTTTTATTTTGGAGGAGGATGAAGGATGGAATCTATAACAGATATAATTGCTGATTTTGAAAAAAGAATTAACGATTTACAAAGAGATAATGATGGTTTGAAAGAAACGTTACTTACTGTTTCTGCAAGCGTAGAGGAATTAAGTCTAAGGGTTAGTATGATAGAGGAAGGGTTAGCAACGAAAGTTGATATAACTCATATTCAAGAAGTTATCAAACAATCTGAAGTGATTAAAAAGATTAATGATAGCGAACCAGTCGAAATGAATTGTAAAGTTAGCGTTAATTTAGATGGGAAAGCAATAGCTGAAACTACTATTGAACATACAGCAGATTCTATTCATGTAACACCAAATGGCGTATATACAAGAGAAGATAATCGAAAGAATCAGTTTTGATTAAATCAATAGCAATTATAGCGGACGCTGTCTTGATCTGGGTGGCGTCTTGTTTGTTGTTAAGGAAAGATAAGCGCAAACGTGTTGCATTTTATAGAGGTAAGAGGTGAAAGGAATGAACGTTATAATTGTTTCGGTAGGAACTTTAGGTGAAGCCTTTGATAATTTACGTAAGGCTTTCTTGAATGCTATTTGTTTTGATGAACTCATAACGTACGAGGAAGAGATAGAATACAAAGAACGCATAAGCTTTCCTCACAATGTAGTTAAAGTGTTGAAATCACAGGTGATGGATCGTAAACCTAGATGTATAAGAGCAAGGACAGTTTGTTGATATGAATGAGCAAATTAATACATTCTTACACAATGTAATTGGTGTAAACGAAGCTGCATCTATTCTTAACGTCTCACCTGGTCATATTAAGAACCTGTGTGCTCAAGGAAAGATTGTATCAAAGAAGATCGGTAATACATGGGTGATTGATAGATCAGGGTTAAGAGAGGTAAAGAAATATGTACAGTTTAGATGTGTGTCATGTGGATATACAGTTCAATACACTGAGCGACAAGCGAGAACAAAAGATGGTTTGCGGTGCAAACATTGTAAGCATGGTGGTGTAATGATTAATGAAGGAATACAAAACCAAACAACAGAAGCGTAAGTTCTATGACAGTGGTGATTGGAAGAGTATACGCGAACAAGTAAAGAAGAGAGACAACTATGAATGCCAAGAGTGTAAGCGCAATGGTCGAGTACAAACAGACACCAATGAATACAGTGAGAGTGCCAAGCGTAAGAAGATACAACTCGTTGTCCATCATATAAAAGAACTTGAACATCATCCAGAACTTGCATTAGAAATAGATAATCTCGAAACAGTCTGTGTGGATTGTCATAACAGAGAACACGGTAGAACATTTGAAAAGAAACCGAATAAATGGGAAAACGATGAAAAGTGGTGAAACTGATTCAGAAACAATCCCCCCCTTAAAATATTTCAATCTTTTTCGGGGAACCGGGCACCGGGGAGGGGGTCGTTTTTCCAGATTTTTATGCTGTTTCGTATAGGACCCCTACCCAGTATGAAAATATGATTGAATCGAGGTGATATTATGGCGGACATTGATGAACGTGAGGTACTAGTTAATAAAGAAAAAAATCGTTTAAAAAGATTATTTAAAGACATCCCACCCAGTAAGTTAAAAGTGGTTGAAGGATTAATTATTCAGGCAGCAAGATTACGAGTTTTATTAAATGAGATGTGGATGGATATATCTGAGAATGGTGACTATGAAATGTTCTCACAATCTGATAAAACAGAGCCGTATGAAAGAGAACGACCTGTTGCCCGATTATATAATACCCGTGATCAATCATATCAAAGGGTCATTAAACAACTAACGGATTTGCTGCCAGAAGGAAATAATAAAAAAGAAATTAAGAAATATTCGGCAAGTGATTTAATATGATTGTTCATAAGTATGTAAGTGAATATATAGAACTATTTGAAACGGGAACAGTATTATTAAATAAAGAACGTATCATGCTTATAAATTATTTAAAGCAAGATATATTAACCCGTAATGATTTACATTTCGATATGGATTTAATTCATAAATGTGTAACTTTCATAGAAAAGTGGCATTTCAAATTAAATTCCTTTCAGAAATTTTTAATAGCATTTGTGTTTTTGTTTGATGAATATGAGGATGTTTATTTTGATCAGCATTTCTGGATGATGGCAAGGGGCGCTGGTAAAAACGGATTGATTAGTGCATTGACACACTTCTTTATTAGCGAATTGCATGGTATTGAGCATTACAACGTATCAGTAGTTGCTAATACAGAAAGGCAGGCTAAAACTTCTTTTATAGATGTTTATGAGAAGAATAAAAAACATGAAATATTAGATGAGTTATTTGTATCAACAAAACAATTGATAACAAATAAAGCTACTCGTTCGACTTTTGAATTTCATACATCTAATGCAGGGAGTAAAGACTCGTTAAGAGACGGTTGTGTTATTTATGATGAGATACATAGGTATGAAAATAGCGATGTTGTAGAAGTGTTCTCTAGTGGTTTAGGTAAAGTTCCTAACTCTAGGGAATTTTTTATTACCACAGATGGATTTGTTCGTGAAGGTTATCTTGACAAAATGAAAGAGCGAGCTATGAATATCCTGAAAGGGAAAGAAAAAGAAGATAGGTTGTTTCCTTTTATTTGTAAGCTTGATAACGCAGAAGAAGTAAACAATCCCGATATGTGGGAAAAAGCAAATCCGATGTTTAGTAAGCCAATGAGTCAATACGCTAGAGGGTTGTTTAAGAAAGTTATGCGTCAGTATAAAAATCTAGAAAACGATCCGTCTAACAGAGAAAATTTCATGACTAAGAGGATGAATATACCGGAAGTAGATTTAACCAAGGCTGTAGCTCCATGGGAAGAAATCATGCGTACAGGGTATGAAGAAGATGGAGAAACATTGAGAGAAATACCAGATTTAACACATAAAGTTGCTGTTGGCGGTCTCGACTACGCCAGCATTAAAGACTTTGCATCGGTGGGACTCCTTTTTAAGCATAGGGAAAACTATATATGGAAAACTCATTCCTTTGTAAGAAAAGGTTTCTTGGATAAAGTGAAATTAAAAGCTCCTATTTATGAGTGGGCTGAAAATGGATTACTAACTGTAGTAGATGAACCTGTTATTAACATTTCTCACATAGTTGACTGGTTTGTAAAAATGCGTGAAATGTATGGAGTAAATACGATTGTAGCTGATACATTCCGTTTGGATCTTGTTAAAACAGCACTGGAAGCGGAAGGATTTAAATTGTTATATATTCGTAATCCGAAAGCTATTCATTCTTTATTAGCTCCACGTGTTGAAACGTTGTTTGCAAATGGACAAATCATATTTGGTGATAATCCATTAATGCGTTGGTACACCAACAACGTATATGTCCACATTAGAAAAGATGGAAACAAAGAGTATCTGAAAAAAGATGAATTTAAAAGGAAAACGGATGGATTCCAAGCCTTTATTCACGCTTTATGGCAAGCTGACAACATTCTTGAAGAAGAAGTTGAGTTTATGCTAGATGAAATTGATTTTTAAGGGGGTGATTACAATTGGGTGGCTTGATAATGTGTTTAATAGGAATAAAGAATTAGATTATATGTACGATGATGATATAGTTTCAGAAACTTCAAATAGGGTTCATATGAAGCGATTGGCTGTAGAAACATGTGTATCTTTTTTAGGTAGGACGATTAGTCAATCAGAGTTCAGAGTTAAAAATGGTGATGAATTTTTAAAAGATGAACTGTATTATCGCTTGAATGTTAGACCAAATAAGAATATGACAGCAAGCACTTTCTGGGAAAAGGTAATTCGCAAATTAATTTATGAAAATGAGTGTTTAGTAATTCAATCTGATGATAGTGACTTACTTATTGCGGATTATTTTCAACATAATGAGTTTGCCGTATTTGAAGATACCTTTACAAATGTAGTAGTAAAAGATTATGAGTTTAAACGTTCATTTAAACAAAGTGAAGTTATTCATTTAAAATATCGTAATGATAAGTTGTCGCCTCTAATTGATGGATTATTCACTGATTATGGTGATTTATTTGGACGAATATTAAGTTCTCAAAAACGTAAAAACCAAATTCGTGGTGTAGTAGATATAGAAGCTCAGATGGCAAAGTCCGAAGAAGGTCGAGGGAAATTGCAAAAGTTCGTTGAGAAAATGTATAAAGCATTTGGAGAAAAAGATATTGCAATTGTTCCTCAACAACCAGGTTTCAAATTTAGTGAGACGTCGTCTGGTGGTGGAAGTTCTGGGCAAAGTGTGGAAGAAATCAATAAAGTAACAAATGGTTTTTTAAATCAAGTCGCAATGGCTATTGGAATTCCGACAGCTTTGTTATATGGAGAAATGGCTGATGTGGAAAAACAAACTAAAAACTACATGCTTTTCACAGTTAAACCTCTTTTAAAAAAGATTTCAGATGAAGCAAATGTGAAATTCTTCGAAATGGCAGAGTACCTGGAAGGGCAGAAAATTGAAGTTAAAGCTGTTTCTTATCAAAGTATTTTTGATCTTGCGACAAGCATTGATAAACTCATTTCTTCAAGTGCATTTACTGGAAATGAAATTAGATTAGAAGTTGGATATGAGTACTCAGATGATCCGAATTTAAATATCCATCATATTACAAAAAATTATAAAAAATTAGATGAATCTGAAGGAGGTGAGAAAGAAAATGACGGTGAAAATTGATGTAAAAGGCCCAATTATTTCTAATGATGAAGCTTGGATTTATGATTGGTTTGAAATGGATGCTACAAGTCCTGGTAAGATTTCAAAAGAGCTTGATAATGCGAATGGCGAGGATTTAATTGTTTCAATTAATAGTCCAGGTGGCTATGTAGATGAGGGTTCAGAAATTTACACAGCATTAAAAAATTATTCTGGACATGTGGAAGTTCAAATTGTTGGGTTAGCAGCAAGTGCAGCTTCTATTATTGCTATGGCTGGCGATAAAGTTCGCATTTCACCTACAGCACAAATCATGATTCATAATGCTTCAATGTGGAATGGTGGAGACCATCGTGATATGACAAAAGCAGCAGAAATGTTAAAAATAACAGATCGTACACTTGTAAATGCTTATGTCATTAAAAGTGGTAAATCGGAAGAGGAACTACTTAATATGATGGCTGAAGAAACTTGGATGGGTCCGCAACAAGCATTAGAACATAATTTCGTGGATGAAATTATGTTTATGGAAAATCCAGTTAAAATGACAGCTTCAAGTGCCAACTCTTCCATGATTCCACAAAAAGTAATCGATGGTTTTAGAAACGGAACACTGAGCAAGAATAAATTACAAGGAATTACACAAGAAGATTTAAACGTAGCTTTATCAGGGTTAAAAAATGAAATTCTGAATGATTTACAAATGAATACAAATCCAAAAGAGCCTA
Source organism: Bacillus cereus group sp. BceL291 (assembly GCF_051776705.1). NCBI lineage: Bacteria > Bacillati > Bacillota > Bacilli > Caryophanales > Bacillaceae > Bacillus > Bacillus cereus group sp. BceL291. The sequence continues at coordinate 8,899 of NZ_JBPWAP010000089.1, forward strand.
TTCAAGTTCCTGTTAAACCGAAACAAAATTTGGGTACGCTCTTTTTAACTTTAGGAGGAAAATAAAATATGGTGATTAAATTTAATAACTTTGAAGAAAAGAAACTAGCATTTGCGAAAGCGACTCAGGAAGGTACAGCAGAAGAACAATCGGCAGCATTGAATTCTATGATTGAAGCACTTGCTACAGATGTGCGTTCAGATATTTTAAATCAAGTAAATGAATCAATGGTAGATCGTTCAATTATGCAATCTCGTGGTGCTAATGTACTAACGAGTGAAGAAATGAAGTTCTTTAATGCAGTTGTTGAAGAGGGCGGTTTTAAATCTACTGAAACTTTACCTAAAACAACTCAAGAACGTATTTTTGATGACTTAGTTGAAGATCATCCATTCTTACAACATATTGGTTTAGAGAATTTAGGTGCAGTGACAGAATTCATTTACGGAGATCCAGAAGGCGCAGCAGTATGGGGGCCATTATTTGATGGTATTAAAGGTCAATTAAATGCTACATTCCGTAAAGATAGCATTTCACAACTTAAATTAACGGCATTTATTCCATTAGCAAATGACATGTTGAAGCTTGGACCTGTATGGGTAGAACGCTACGTTCGTACAATGATTACAGAAGCTATGAAGGTAGGGTTAGAACGTGGTTTTGTGGCTGGTACAGGTAAAGATGAACCTATTGGATTATTAAAAGATCCAAGTGGAAGTGTTGTGAATGGAATATATCCAGATAAAAAGCCAGTAGGCACTTTAACGTTTGAACCAGGTCGTAAAACAATTAACGAATTAAAAGGTGTAGTGAAATTACTCGCTAAAAAATTAAATGGTGATGGTAAAACAGATTCAGATCGACCAAAAAATATTGCTGGAAAAGTAGTTATGGTAACAAATCCATTTGATACTTTTGATATTCAAGCAAACGCGACAATTCAAAATGCAGCTGGGGTATATGTGACAAGTTTACCATTCAATCCAATCCTTACAGAATCGGTATTTGTACCTCAAGGGAAAGTATTATTCTTTGTTAAGGGTCAATATGTTGCAGCAATGGGTGGAACAGAGCCAATCAAGAAGTATGAGGAAACATTAGCTTTAGAAGATGCAACTGTTTATATTGCGAAACAATATGCTACAGGTAAACCAAAGGATAAATACACTTCACAAGTTTACACATTAAAACTTGAAGAAGTAACACCACCAACTGAAGGGTGATGTGAATGGATACAGAAATTTCAAATGAATTGTTAAAACAATTTAAAGAAAGGATGCGTTTAGGTGATGAAGAAGACGATAACCTTAGACGTATCCTTTATACGTCTAATAAGGCTTTACTAAGAGTTTGTGGGGAATATGATATTAACAATGATGAAGAGTTCAAAGAATTAGTCTTTGAACGTTCCCGATATGCTTACAACGATGCTTTAGAGTATTTTGATAATAATTTTTTAAGTCAGATTAATAGTTTGAGCATTGATAAAGCTTTAGAAGAAATTAAGTTAGACGGTGATTAATATGCAGCCCTTTAAATATAAGCGACCGTTAAATGCGGCGAAGTTAAACAAACGTATCATCCTAGAACGAAAAATAGCAGAAACAAAAGATGAAGAAGGTAATGTTCGTCCGTCTAAATGGATAGAGTTCGTAAAAGTATGGGCAGAACCTAAAACACCATTTGGTACAGGTTTTAGATCAGAAATATTTCAAGGAAATGCAGAGTTTGTTATTAAATTAATAAACTTCACAATTCGATATCGAGAAGGTATTAATTCAGCAATGCGTGTAAGGTATGATGGGAAGTTATACGAGATTAAGTCAGTTATTGATATCGACGAACAACATAAGGAAATGTGCCTTATTTGTGAGGAGCGATCAAATTGGCAGAATTAGAAGTTTTCGGAATAGAAGAATGGATTAGGGATTTGGAACAGTTAGGACAAGATGTTCCCCAGATCACAAAGCAATCACTACAAGCTGGAGCAAAGGTATTCAAAAAGAACTTAGAAAGAAATTCACCTGTCGGTCCAGAGGTACAAAGACCAACTCCAAAACAATCATGGCGAGATGGAAAACACGCTAAGGATGCTATTGATATAGGGAAAGTTGTGAAAAAAGGTAGTTCCTATTCAATTGAAATTGGATGGGACAAATCGGATAATTCTCCGCATTATTATATGAAATTTCAAAACTGGGGAACAAGTAAAAATCCAAATCCACCGCACAAAGGGTTTGCTGAGAAAACTTTAATCCAAAGTGAAAAAGAAGCCCTAAAAGAAATGGAAAGAGAATTTATGCGAAGGATTACAGGTCGATGAAAAATTTTAATAAGGAAATATTCGATGTTTTACGTACAGATGTAGTTATTAAATCTGAGTTAGGTGGAGAATTCATATATCAATTTGTCAAAGGAAATGACAAAACAGATATATGGATTACATTTTCAGAGTTAAATAGTTCTCCTGGGCTATACGCAGAGAATGAGGAAAAAACTACTAACGTTATGTATCAAGTTGATATATGGTCAATGGCACCAATTAAAACACAATTAAAAAGTGCAGTTCAGGCAGCTATGAAAAAGCTGTCTTTTCAGCGTTTAAGCACGTATCCAGATTATGAAATGGATACAAAAATTTATCGATATGGTTTTCGTTTTGTAACGGAAATTATTAATTAAGGAGGAAAATGAAATATGGCAATGACAATAGATTTTAGAGATTTACATTACGCGGTTTTAACAGAAACACCAGATGGTAAATTTAATTACTCTACACCGAAACGAATTGGTAAAACAGTTAGTGGTAAAGCATCACCTAAAGCGGAATCAGTAACTTTTTATGCTGAAGGTGGACCAGCAGCAACAGCTAGTGCATTTGGCGGAACAGAAATTGAATTAGAAGTTGATACATTACCTTTATCCGTTTATGCCGAATTGTTAGGTAAAAAGGTTGTAAAAGGTCAAGTTGTAGATAATACCAGTGATGTTCCTCCTTATGTAGCATTACTATATCGTTTACCATACGACAACGGAAAAAATCTATATGTATGTTATTACAAAATGAAGTTTGAACTTCCAAGTGATGAACATAAAACAGCAGAAGATAAACCAACATTCCAAAGCGCAAAAATTAAAGGTAAGGCGATTCAACGTTCGGACGGTAACTGGAGACATCGATTAGATGAAGAGGAAGAAGGATACGATGCAGCAGTTGCAGCAAAGTGGTTTAAAGAAGTACCAGCTCCACCAACAGAAACAGCCCCACCAAGTGGGAATTAATTAAGAAAAGGGATGGCGAAATGCCATCCTTATTTTTATTAAGGAGGAAACAGATTATGAAAATCACATTACAAAATACAGAAGGTAAAAAAGATTTTTATTTACCACAATTTATCCCAGGTTCAGCTACTTTTGAAGCTTCAACATTAGCTGATGAATTACAGGCGGACTTAGTACCAAAAGAAACAATTGAAAGAGCCGCTAATTTTGTTGCCAATGTATACGGAAATCAATTTACAGCACAGGAATTTGTGGATGGCACTCATGTATGGTTTTTAAGTCTTACAATTCATTCTGTTTGTTTAACAATTATGGGACGCTTAAATGATGCGATTAAGGTAATGGAAACGGTAGAAGATGCGAAAAAAAAGTTAATGGCACAACTAGAAATGAAACCGACGGAGGAAAAATCAAATATAGCGACGCTGTAATTGATATTTATAACATATTGATGGATGCAGGTATGACACAAAATCAAATCAATGAAATGGATATTGCGTTTTACTTTACCTGTTTAGCGAGAAAACAAAAAGCAAATCGAGTGACAACAGCAGATAAAGTACCAATGTGGCTGTAAAGGTAGGTGAGAATTTGAATGGCACTAGGAGATAATACAATTGGTGGTCGTGTCCGTTTGGATACAGATCAATTCGAAAATGGGATTGCAGGCATTAATAGAAGTCTGAAAAGAATAGATGCTGAATTTCGTAACACGTCTGAGCAGTTGCGTGGAGTTGGTTCAGAGATGGATCAACTGGAGAACAAGGCAAACCATTTAAATCAAAAAATTGAAGCGCAGACGCAAAAAATGAAGCATTATGAGCAAGCTTTGAGAACTTCACAACAAAAACAACAAGAAATGCGCCAAAAATGTGAGCAGTTAGCTACATCTATGCAACAATTGGAACAAGAGATACAGCAAAGTACCCAGGCATACGGGAAAAATGCTCAAGAAACAAAAGATTTACAAGCTCAATATAATCAGTTGCAGCAAGAATACAAGCAAGGCACACAAGCTTTACAAAGATTAACCGCTCAAGTTTCTAGAAATGATACAGCATTCAATAATGCTTCAGCAGCTTTACATCGTTATCGTAATGAGCTAGGTGATACAGAAGAAAGAATAGAGCAATTGGGTAACGTTTCTGGAAGATTACGCGAGCGCATGAACGAAGTTGGAAACACAATGCAAGAAACTGGTACTAAAGTGAGCCAAGGGTTTGGTACAGCAGCAGTTGGTGTGGCGGCTGGTGTTGGAGCTTTAGTTGTAAATGCAAGCCAATTTGAAGAAGCGAACAAGAAGGTACAGTCTGGTTTAGGATTAACTAGGGAAGAAAGTTTAAAAGTTAGCGCCGTAGCCAAAGAAGTATGGCGCGAAGGTTATGGGGAAGATTTAGCTAGTGTCAGTGATTCTTTAGTTAAAGTAAAGCGCAATATTAAGGATATTAATGATGATGATACTTTAAAACAAGTAACTCGTGATAGTGAAATCTTAGCAGAAACAATGGAATCAGATGTAAACGAGGTAACTCGTGGCGCAGCCCAATTAATGGGACGCTTTGGTTTATCTGGCCAACAAGCATTTGATTTATTAGCACAAGGTTCTGCAAAGGGCTTAAACTACTCAAATGAGCTATTTGATAATTTAAGTGAGTATGGTCCTTTGTTCCATGAGATGGGATTTAGTGCAGATGAAATGTTCACAATTCTCATTAACGGTTCGAAAAATGGCGCATATAACTTGGATTATGTGAATGACGTTGTAAAAGAATTTGGTATCCGTGTAAAAGATGGTAGTAAGTCCACAACAGAAGCAATGGGTCAAATGAGTAAAGAAACGCAAAAAGTTTGGAAAGCGATGCTAGAAGGAAAAGCGACTTCCAAAGATGTTTTTAATGCTGTTTTAAATGAGTTACGAACAACGGATGATCAAATTAAAGTGAATCAGTTAGGCGTTGCACTTTTCGGCGTGAAATGGGAAGACCTTGAAGCTACTACTATGTTATCACTAAATAATATGGAAACAGGTCTTGGAAACTACAGTGGCGCAATGAATAAAATGGTTGATGGTTACGATACAAGCGCTAAGCAATGGAAATCTGTAACAAGAGAACTACAAATTGCTCTAGAACCACTTGGTAAGGTGATTTTAGATATCGCTAAACAAGCGATTCCTGAATTGAAAGAATCTGTGAAGGGTGTCGCTGATTGGTTCAACGGATTAGATGATAGCTCTAAAAAAGTATATGGGACAGCATTATTACTAGCTCCGGCAGTTATGGGAGTAGTTAGTGCACTTGGGTTCCTTTCTTTTGGCATAGGTGCAATTATAGCAAATCCAATTGTCGCAACAATTGGTGGAGTTGTAATTGGACTGGGTGCATTAGGTTTTGCTTTCGTAGATGCTGGGAAAAAGGCACAAAAAGCAGAAGAGGACAGTAGGCGCTTTGGTGATGGTGTAAGTGAAGGTACGAAAAAAGCTCTTGAAGGATATGTGAATTTAAAAGAACAGGCTTTTAAAACATTAGATGAAATACCAACAATGACAGGTGAAAAGGCTAAAGAAGCTGTGCAACGAGCACATGACGAATTTGGTAAGTTAGCAGACGAAGCGATTCAAGCAATAAATAAAGATAAAGGGAAATTCCAAGCGCATTTAGAAAGTTGGTTTGCCGGAGAATCTGATTCAGCAGTCCTACGTGCAAAGGACAAAATTTTGAATGATCAAATGGAAGTGTATAAAGCGCAAGAGGAAGCCGTTATTAAGGCGAATGAAAAAATACAAAGTCTTTTAACGCAATATAATGGGCAAATCTATAAGATGACAGAATCAGATAAAAAGGTGTTTTTAACCGCTTTACAATCAATTGACGCCGAGGTAGGGAAGTCAGCAGCTAAGAGTGTAAATGAGATACAAAAGATTGGTAAGGCGATGGATAATTTCAATAAGAACACTTCTGTTGATACAATCCAAGGTAAAGTGAAGGAGTTAGGTTCAGAGTATACGAAACTTACAAATGACTTAGATAAAGCAAGAAAAAAAGAGATAGAATTTGCAAAGAGTCATATTACAGATTCTGAAAACCAAAAGGCAACAATTGCTCAAATCAATAAAAAATACTCTGAACAGTCCGTCCTTATAACAGAAGGGTATAGACAACAGCTTCAACAAGCTCAAGAAGTGTTAAAATCCAAAGGCGTTGAGATGGATTTAACAACGGGTATCACGAAGGCTGAAACTGAGAAAATTAAAATTCAAGGTCGAGGATTCGGAGAGTACGTTAAGAATTCCGAAATAATTGAAAGCACAAATGAGAATCTATTCAAGCGACTTCAAGATAGAGCTTCAAAAGAAGCTGATCTGAGAAAGAAAAGTGCAGATGAAGTAAAAACATATGGAGAGTCATTAATTGCCAATTCTAATATTGTTTATGACAATCTTTTCCAGTCAACTCGTGAAAAATCTATTGAAGTTGCAAATGACATTGCAAAAACATTTGAAGATGGAAGTAAAACAATTGATTTAGGAGAGCAAGGTTGGGTTG
>NZ_JBPWAP010000090.1:0-15569 GCF_051776705.1 Bacillus cereus group sp. BceL291
GCAACAGGTGTAGCAAAAGCTTTACAAGTACAAAAGGGAATCATCTTGCAGGGGGAAATGAGCACGGGCAGTGCGGCACGTTCCGCTATAAGTGTAGCTTAAACACGAAAAGCGGGGGCCAAATCTTATTAAGATTGGTTACAACTCTTTAAACGATTTACAGGGTGAAAATTCCCTGTCATGACTAATATTCCAATTCAAGTCATGTCTATGAGACTCCTACATGCGCCTATCATTCCAATGTGATAGGGGTCTGAAGCTAGGTGAAGCCGTCCTTGAAGCGAACTCGTTAAACGTGGATTTAGGGCGGTAGGCTTTAAAAACATTCTATGATGAGCGAAATCGAACCCTCGTATGTACGCTCCGTTACTCATTCCCCAATCTAATAACGAGATATATGATTGGGTCTTGCGTGAAGATATTTCTCTCTTGCCTGAGGAGAAATTGCTTATATAGGTCTTTCCAGAGTTTATATAAGATTCATGAGAGTTAGGAATAGTCTACTCATGAACAAGTAGCGTCGGAGTATAGAGGGCATCTAAGGAATGTAAAAGAAGGGCTGGTTTAAAGGGAACGTGCGAGAGCCAATAAGCGGAGGTATTGGAGCCTATGAAACTTATTGGAAGTCAGCGACACCATAGTACCTATGATGAATAGCCGTTTGTATCTTGCTATAAGTTGCTTCTGCAACGAAGTGTAGGAGAGGAGAGAAACTATTCTAGGGAAGGGTGTTAGTCGAGAAGTATTGCACTAATTGAGGAAATGTTCAAACGAACCATGTGAGAGTAAAAGAGTTAATTCATTTCGGATAGTCCATTTCTCTAATCAAGGGGGCGATCCATATAAAAATGAAGGATAATAAACAATTTCCACAAAACGAAAAAGAGCTAAAACTAGCACTCGATAGCATGTACCGAATAGCCAAAGAAAGTAGTAAACCTTTCTATAACCTAATTGAACTTATGAAGAACGAGCAGACTATACTGACCGCCATTCATAATATCAAGGGTAATAAAGGAAGCAAAACTGCTGGCACTGATGGTAAGACTATGGACTACTATCTTCAAATGGGCAGAGATAAGTTGATGTCTCTAATTCGTAGGAACATTAATAACTATCAACCTAGTCCAGTAAGAAGAAAGTACATTCCAAAATCAAATGGTAAGCAACGTCCTTTGGGTATTCCTAACATGATAGACCGCATCATACAAGAAATAGCCAAAATTGTCATTGAACCCATAGCCGAAGCTAAATTTTATCATTATAGCTTTGGTTTCAGACCAATGCGTTCAGCTGAGCAAGCTATTGCTGAAACACTTGAACGTATCAGGAGAAGCAAAACCTATTGGGTAATTGAAGGCGATATTAAAGGGTATTTCGATAACATCAATCACAATAAGTTGATTGAAATAATGTGGAAAATAGGAATCCGAGACAAAAGAGTGCTTATGATGATTAAGAAAATGCTAAAAGCAGGAATTATGGAAGAAGGAAAGGTCAGAGATAACGTTAGTGGTTCACCACAAGGCGGTATCATCTCACCTCTTTTGGCTAACATTTATCTTAATTATTTTGATTGGGAGATTGCTAGAATGTTCCAAGAGCATCCAGCTAGATACAAGGTCAAAGACGTTTCTAGAAATGGACTACAACGTGTCCGACAAAGACATGAAGATACATTTCTAATTCGATACGCAGATGACTGGGTTATCCTTTGTAAAAGCGAGGGAAATGCCAAGCGGATTCTCAAAAAAGTGGAGAAATATTTTAACCACCAATTGAAACTGGAGCTGTCCAAAGAGAAGACCTTAATCACTGATGTGAGAACGAATAGAGTCAATTTCTTAGGATTCTGGATTTTTGCAGAAGAACATCGGCTTAGAAAAGGCAACATACAAGGAAAAGCTATCCCTAACATGGATAAAGCCAAGTTGAAAATAAAGGAGATTAATAAAAATATTAAAACCCTTTATGACCATCGTGGTAATAAATCCAAACAGGTTGCCATAATCGAGAGTATCAACTCAAAGATTGTTGGCATAGCAAATTATTATAAAATCGCCAATGTATCTACTATATTTCAAGGGTTTGACAAACGTATTCATTACGCCCAATGGAGAACATGGTTGTTTATGAACAATCGACGTGGACGATATTATCAACTAACCACTCCAGCGGATACTCTCTTAAATAGAAGAGATAGACACAAAGAGCAAAAAAGTAAAGTATTCTTCATTGAAGAACATGGAGCTAAAGTAGGAATCACCAAATTTGCATTTACGCCAAAACGTAATGCGATGAAAGTGAATCTCTTAATGTCGCCCTATACAGATAATGGCCGAAGTATTTATAAACGGACAACCGGCAAACGTGAGGCACTAGAAAGACCGAATTTCTTCCAAGAAGAGATTCCTTTCTACCAACTCAACAACCGTTATCCGATATATAACTTTGAATTCTATCTGAATAGAGAATACGCATTTAACAGAGATAGGGGAAAATGTAACTGTTGTAAGGTTCAGCTAAATGAATGGAATCTTAACACACATCATAAAAACCCTAAACTACCGCTTAATAAAGTCAATAAGGTGATAAATCTGGTTTCCTTGTGCAAAACATGCCACAAGCTGGTTCACAACGAAAATCCCGTTACCAATACAAAAGGTGGAAAGAAAATAGAGCAACTTAGAAAGTTGCTTAAAGAGGTTAAGTAAGTACGGCTTTCGAGGATAAATTAACTCTTATTCGTATTTGAACAAATTAGTGTAATGGCGGTTATAGTCGTAATGCTATAACAGTCTTTATGGAGAACTGAGACAACAGTTTGAAATATGGTTTCCCGATGGAACGCCGTATGCGGTGAAAATCGCACGTACGGTGTGGGGCGGGGGAAAAGGTGGAGATTACTTCAAAGTCTTACCTATCGCACCCGAAATGGGTAGTGGCTACCTCAATCCTTACGGATTGAGATGCCACACATAAAGTGCAATTATGACAGCGACAGTAGATGGATATTTCCATTTAACCGGGAAAAAAGGGTATCGTACCTGCGTATTTGTTCCACCGACTCTTACTGAGAAGTGGGCAAAAGAAGAAATACGACACTTAATACCAGACGCAGACGTACATCTGATTAAACGTACAGAGGATTTAATTCGCATTCATCAATCTTGGATTCAGGCAGGAAGACCAAAACCAGAAAAACCAACCTTTTTTGTCATTAGTTTTACAACGATGCGAGGGGATTCTATCAAACAAATGCCATTGCCTTATAAGAAAATTGCACTTCCCAAGAAATCGGAGGAAGAGGTGCAAAGATATTATAAGAATGGATATTACTGCCCAGATTGTGGTGCTAAGTTACGTAAAAAAACATCTTCTATCATGGTTCACCAAGCTAATGGCGAACAGAAAGAAGTCTGTCAGTATAAAGATTTTACAGGAATTGACTTAGATTCGAAAACAAATAAAAACAGTGTATGTGCTGATTGTAATTCAAATATTTGGAGTCCAAAAGTAAAAACAAAATATGCAAGTTTTAAAGATTGGACCAAATATGAAAATAAATTATTGCAAGCAATAAAAGAGGGAAATAAACCGCTGCAAAAACAACTAGAGTTAGAGAATCGTGTGAAGCCATATGATGCGAAGCAATCAGGAAGAGCATATCGAAAGGTAGCTACTGTTGAGTATATTCGTAGAAAAATGAAACACTTTTTTGATGCTTTAATTTGTGACGAAGTCCACGAATTAAAAAGTGAAACAGCACAAGGAACTGCCTTAGGAAGTTTAGCAAAGGTTTGTAAGAAAGTTGTAGCTGGAACAGGTACATTATTTGGTGGCCGCGCAAGCGATGTATTCTATACGTTATGGCGTTTATTCCCTCAAAAAATGGTGAAAAGTGGTTTTGAATACAGTTTTTTCATGGAATGGAATGAAACCTACGGAAACATCGAGAGAACATATTACCATGATGGTGAGGTTACATCTAATATAGCTTCACGCGGAGCACAAGGTATATTAGATAAAACGAAGGTTGTACCTGGTATTTCACCTTATGTGTTTACCCAATTTTTAATGGATACAAACATTAATGTACGCTTAAAAGATGTGTGGCCAAATCCTGTGGAGTTAATTAATGTACCTACGATTCTTGTCGATATGTCGGAAGAACAAAAGCAAGCCTATGAGCATATGAAAGAGTCGTTTGAAAAAGCAATTGAAGCAGCGAAAGGTACACCAGACGCCGGAAAACTGTGGCTTTCTTATATTCGTACAGGTAATGCATATCCAGACAATATGATCCATTATCCGAACTATTACTTAGATGATGCAGAAAAAGAACTGGTTTGGTCTAATGATACATTCAAATTTGATGAGGATTGTATACAGCCTAAAGAGAAGGAGTTGCAAGATATATTGCGTACAGAAATTTCTGAGGGCCGTCCAACAATCGTATACGTATGTGATACAGGATCTACAGTAAAAGAACGAGACGTTCAACCCCGTTTACAGAAGGTTGTAGAGCAAATACCTGGTGCGAAAGTAGCTATTCTCCGTACCAATACAGTTACTCCACCAAAACGTAGTGAATGGCTAAAAGATCAAGTGAATAGCGGTGTGAATGTAATTATATGCTCGCTAGAATTAGTGAAGGTGGGTCTTGATTTACTGGCAACACCTACATTGATATTTTATCAATTACCATTTAGTTTATTCGCGTTGAATCAGGCAGCTAGAAGACACTGCCGTATTGGACAAACTAAACAATGTAGGACCTTCTATCTTGGATACCGAGAAACGTTCCAGCAGCAGATGGCGCAATTAATTGCCCAAAAGAATAAAGCTGCTGAAGCAATGAACGGTGAGGCTACAAGCGATGGGCTGAATGCAATGCTTGGTGATAATGGAGATCTACAGACTCTATTAATTCAAAACATTAAGAGTGGAAATCAATTAAAGGGTTCAACAGAGGAATGGACAAAAGCAGCATCTGATGAATCGAAGCGGGTTCTTGCAAACATAGGTAATGTCGTTGCGCCTGTATTTGAATCAATTGAAATTCAATTTACGAATTGGGTGGAGAAATTACCAGGAACGATGGACGTAGCATTTATGAAAGAGGCTCAATTTGTACAAAGGGCCGTTGAATGTATTAAAAAAGAGCAAGTACCTGGTGTTCGAGTGAAGCAGAATGTACTTGAAATAGATGGAGAAATAGAAGATGTCATTCGAGCTTTAACAACACTGAATACTGATAAGCGTATGCTTGTGCAAAAACAGGATATCACATTCTGGGATTCAGTTATTGTAGAAGTGGATTCTTCTAAAAAGAAAGGAAAACGAAAAAACAAAGTAATCGATGGACAGTTTGAGTTCGATTTATTTGGATGATCGAGAGGGGAATATTATGTTTACAAAAATATTTATTGGTCTATTTTGTTATGTGTTTTTGGTAGTTCGTAATTCAAAGAAAAAATTTCTAATGGAAGAAGCCAAGAAAAAAGAAATGGAAAATAAACCGGTGGAACGCCCCGTTTATTGGTGCCCAAGAGAAAACAAGCCTATTGGAAGGGAACAAGAGCGTGTTACTGTTCCAACAAAAGAAATCACCTTAGAAAAGGATGTAGCAAGTATATATGATTTAGTTGCTACATCTGTTCATAAGAATCTGGGTGAGGAAGAGAGTAACAGATTCGAAAATGAGGATATAGAAGAAGTGGAGTATGCTGAATCTTTTCATCATACTCCTACTCCTGAAGTTGTTTGTGATATTCCTTTTCCAAGTGATGAGGATATACCTGAAGAATTATGCGAATATGAGGACATGTATCCACAACCAGAATATGTTTCAATTCCACCGGAAACAGAACACATTTTTCCTGTTCAACAAGGAGTATCCGATGTAGGAGATATGGATTTTGTGAAGTGGACTGCAAAAGTGATAGGAAGAGAGCAAGGACTGACACGTGTCATGAATATGTCTAATAAAAAGCGTTATTGGATTCATACAGAGGGAGAGATATTACCAGAAAATCAATTACTGTATATGGAATTAAAGGTCGATTCACCTTATTCTTATACACTAGTTGAATGGAGTAATAGACAACTAGGGAATGTATAAATCTATTTCCTAGTTGTATTTTCTTAGTAAAATAGCATGAAATACAGCATTATCTCACTCATTTGTACAAGAATAAAACATTTTTTTATTTTTGTACAAATGAGTGGGACAGAATGATTCACCATATAAAGATATTCGACTATAATGAGACATTGTACGTCATTGTAATATTGAAATGTTTTGAGATTCAAGTGATTAACAGTCTTAAAACAGGGGAATTGAGAACTCTTCGTAATATTACAATGCTTAAAATAGATTAAATCCAAACATGAGGATTATATGAAGTAAAAAAATATTTTTGAGTTGAAAAAATAACAATTTTGAAAGGTGAATGTAAATGAATATTAATTCCATAAGTAACAATGTAGTAGAAAAATTAGAACAAACGGTGCGCTATGAAAAGAAACAAGTCCAGGTATTACGTGTAAGTAAAAGTAGTTCTAATATACACGCTTACATGATTTTTCCGGAATTCTCAGAGGTTAAAATTTCAAATACCGAACCGGATGAATATATAGAAAACCTGTCAACAAGCGTGAAGTATGTCATTGATCGCAAGTTGAGTCAACAAGAAATTGAAAAACAAAATCATTCTTTCATTATGACGTGTGAAGTCGAGGAAGATGGTGTGATAGATGATGAAACGATTCATTTTAATACGACGTATGTAAAACCACCAACAATTGCAAATAAAGTATTTAAGTTGGTATGTGGATTAGGGAATCGCTTAGATAGCTTAAAAGAATTACATATTACAGTATTAAATAATAATATTAACCGAATTGAAATTGAGTTTTACAATGAAAATGAAACATATGTGGCAGTAGAAAAAGAAGAAATTGCAAATGCAATTATGGGGGCATATACAAAAGCAAATATCTATTATGCAGCAGATCTTTATTATGCTGCAGAAGGAAATGAAATCAAATTAAAGAGCATCAAACCAAAATTAGCGGGTGATGTGTGATGAAACGAGAAAAAGGAATGATAGGAGTCTTATGCACGCTTGTTTTGATGATTTTATTACTTGTACCCTTACAAGCAGCTCAAGCTTCTGTAAAAGTAGATTTTAATGAGTTAAAAGGAAATGATGTTTCGTCATCATTTACAGATGGACTAAACAATCGAACGAAAACAACAGAGAAAGATGATTCATTTGGATCATCAATCATACAAAAGATTGAAGGATTGTATGTGCCGGCTTTTAAAGTAGGAGTCAATATCTTTTCTATTTCATTCGTATTAGGCGTTATTGTCATGGTTATGGCATTAATTACAAAGAATGGTCAATGGATGAAGTGGGCAACCGGAAGTATGATTTTCTCATTTATCAGCATGATGTCGATGAGACTAAGTGTATACTTCTTGTTTAGTTCCGATGTATTTTCATTTATGAACATCTTTACGGATTTTTTAGACCTGTTTAAAGCAACAGCACTTATTTTCACACCCTTTATGTTAATCGCAGGTATTCGTTTAAGAAGAATTCATGAGAGTACGAAACAGCCGGAATATTACCGTTGGGCCAATCGTGTCATAACGGGATCTTGTTTGCTGTGTATGTTAGCCGTACTCGCTCCATGGCTATTTGCTAATATGTAAAGAACTATATATAAGGATAGAAAAGGTACTGAATCTTCATTCAGTACCTTTTATCTACCCATTAGGTTCTTTCTTTCATATTCTTCAAATACTTCTTCTGAAATTGGCGATAGTATGCCGCTCAAATACACAGCGGTATATAAAAAGTATTGCCCATCTTTTGTTTTGATTGTATGAGTACCGTGTTCTTCATTATTTGGAATGATTCGTTCGATTTGTAGTTGTTTTTTATCACAAATGATCTCTTTTATCCTATATAAATTATGTGTCGGTAAACGATTAATATACAAACAAATACGCTCTAATAGATATAGAATAATAGTCATTTGTAGAATGAAAGCGATCTTTAATAGAGTTGGTATGGATGCAAATAATACTAGAAATATAGAGACCAAGAAAATATTTAACTTTGAAAACCACTTTTCATATTGATTCAAAGAAATAATACTTTTCTTATTCTGGAACACCTGGAACCTCGTTATAAGAAAAATAATTACAAAGATTCCTTCATAACTAAACCAGGTTTTCCACTCCGTATCAGTAAGTTCTAGCAATATATATATGATACCGGTAGATACGATCAGTGGTACCAGCTGTACCAAACTAAATAGTATGGTATGTTCTAACATTCTTTTCTTGTAGATACGATTAGTAATTGAATCCAAGTTTCTTAACTCCTTCTGCAATTTTCATGATGACACCACCAATAAGAAGATGGTATTCGCCAATCCCTTTTTCATTTACGTACCAACACATATAGTGTCGGATACCTTCTTTTGCACCATGGTCATGTAAAGGAAAAGGAGATGCGTATTTTTTAGATGACATATTATTATCACCGAAAGGAACCTGTTCTGCAAGTGCAAAACGTTTCTTCGAATCATTTATAATCCAACAACCATAGTTTACTGATCCATACCATATAGCGTCTTTATGAATTGGATCAATAGAAGGTTGTGCTGGATAGCTTTCAGCTAGTATTTGCGCTTTCTCTTCACGAAGTTTCTGATGTATGTGTGAATTCAATGGATCTTCCGTTCCGATTTCATAGGTTTCCTCAAAGTTACCACACTCATAAGGGACAAGGGGATTATTTGAATCAGCTGCTAATTGCAGACTGCAAGAATCTGATTTTGAAAGATAATATACACAGTCTTTGCAGGTGAAATAGTTTGAAAAAGCTGAATCACTTTCTGGTTCTGTTCCGGTATTATTTACTACAAGTTTTAACATGTCTATCACAATCCTTTTTAGGCTAATTCGTAAATTAATATAGACGTATCATATCATGCTTATAAATAAATGTAAATATTTTCCAAATAAAAATAACCTTATTAATTTTGAAAGGACTGTTTGTATTGAATAGAAATCGAGAATATATTGCTTTGCGAAATTCTATATTAATAGGCTGGTTACTGACATGCTTCGTAATAGGCCTATCTATCTATTTTTCTTCTGTTGTTTATTTATTAATCGGATGTTTCATTCTATCGTTAAAATACGGATTAATGGGTACCGTGAAAAATGTGGAAAAACGTTTGCCTACCTGGGCCAACTTTGGCGTCATTGAAAAACCAGTAAATCGAAGAGTGACTAGACCTTTTCAGTTTCGAGGTGGGCTCCTTGTTTCATTAGCATTAGGCTTCGTAGAGATGGTGATTAAAGGCTTATGTATCTCATATTTTATTTTAGGATTAGAAACGCATGTATATCGTTTAATGCGCAGAAACGCAAGGGTGTAAAAAGGGGGCTTCTATTATGAAAGTATTGATATTTGAATTAATTCTCATTGCGGTTCTCATTCCGTTGAATATTGTTGTAAAAAAACATGTACCGAAATGGAAAGGAAAAGCCGGAGAGAAATTAGTAAAACGTATATTGAGCAAGTTGGATTCTCAAAGTTATTGCGTGTTACATGATGTTACGGTTAATACGGAGTATGGTGATACAACGCAAATCGACCATATTGTTATCGCTGAAACAGGTGTATTTGTTGTAGAGACGAAGAACTATGAGGGCTGGATCTATGGAAGTGAGAAAGCAGCAAGATGGACACAAGGTATCTTTAGAAAGAAACACTCTTTTCAAAATCCATTTCGACAAAACTATAAACATATAAAAGCAATTGAATGGGTGATGGAACAACAGCTGCCGTGTATTTCGATTGCTGCGTTTCATCCAAAATGCAGTCTAAAAAGAGTACATGTTCATTCTAAAGATAAACATGCCCTGTATTATAACGATCTACAAAAATGTATTGAATCATATACTGATGTGCAACTAACAAATGACGAGATCCAGCATATTTATCAAACAATATCGCGAGCGAACATTACGGATAAAGATATTAAAAAGAAACATGTGAAGTATTTACAGAATAAGTTTGCTAAACAATAAGAAATGGAGAGATATATGTTATATGTAATAGGGTTTATTGTAATCTCTGTAGTAGCTATTCGTCTTAACATGAAGTATTACAAGCTAAAAGGAGATCCGAAAGATTTTATGAAAAAAACAAATCAGTAGGTGGATATTAATTCAAAAGAAAAGGATACATTTTTTATAAAGATGTATCCTTTTCTTTAATTATTCTTAGTCCAATAATTTCGCCAAAAGTATATTTAAATCGAAAAAATGATAGAATTTAAGACTATATTTTGAAGTAAGTTAGTTGTGAGGATTTATCTTTTAAGAATATTTTATTTTTTAATTTACGACATTAGTATATCTTAATTTATTCTACTTATTAATCAAAAAAACAATAAGTAAAATGTTAATATTTTAATATAAAATTAAAATGATATTGAAGTGGGGAGCTTAAAGTAATGGATCTATTATCATTTATGAGAAAGAATATAAAAAAGATGAATAGGAGAGAAACAAAGTTATTGGGTAATTTTCAATTCAAAGTGGATACTTGGAAAAATTGTAGGGATTCTAGTAATCCAAATAATAATGGAGTTGTTTATGGGCTGGCTTGTGAGTTAGATAAAAAGCAAAAGGAAATGTTAATTAAAGAGGCTAAAGAATTAGGTGGTTTAGAAGAAAGTAATCGTGAAATCAAACCCATTAAAGAAAACTACTTTGTGTTATATTGGGGAGAAAGTGATATTATTTATGGAAGAGGAATGGCTCATGTAAATGGACATAAAAGTAATAGTAACTTACACTTAAATTGCTATAAATGTTTAGAGAATCATAATATGATTTACGCATATATTTTTGTTGAGGATTGCAACTTCGTAGAAGAAAAGCTAAAAGAACAGTTTCCTCCTCTTTTAAAAACGTTTAAGGTTAAATATTGATAGTGAATGAATCAGACATCATGTATATTAAATGTGATATGTGCTATAATTATAGTAATCCAATACTAAAAAATCATATTGCAAAAGGACACACCTACGCATAACCATAGCGTAGGTGTGTCCTTTTTTTGTTTAAGGAGGAAAAAGTTATGGGGAAAACGTTATTTATTGCAGAAAAACCAAAAGTGGCCAATGAAATTATGAAATCGCCACGATTCCGTCACTCACAAAAGTACATTGGGAGCAAACCTTATTACGGTTATTATGAAAATGATCATTATATTGTCAGTTGGTGCCGTGGACATTTACTGGAACTGAAAAATCCGGAAGAGATGGATCCAAAGTATAAAGTGTTTCAGTTAGAACATTTACCTTTAATTTTTCAACCATCGTATAAGGTGATACAAGAAAATGCAGAGCAACTACAAATACTTGTTAAACTGTTACAGCGACCTGATGTTGACCATGCCGTGAATATCTGTGACGCGGACCGCGAGGGAGAGTTAATCTATAGAGAAGTGTATGAATACGCAGGTGTGAATAAAAAGCAATCTCGTGTTTATAAATCCTCTTTTGAAGCTGCAGAACTTGAAGCAGCTCTCAATCGATTAGAAAGCGCGTCTAAGTATGATGGACTAGCTTATTCTGCTAAAGCAAGGCAGTATCTGGATTATCTATTAGGAATGAATATAACCAGGGGATGCACCACAAAATTAGCACAAAATAAATTCTTATTGTCATCTGGCCGTGTACAAATGTGTTTGCTACATGAGATCCGTCAACGTGAGTTAGCAATTGAAAACTATAAGGAACAGTCTTATTATCATCTGCAGCTAGTAACAAATTTAGGACTCACTCCAGTTATGAAAACAGAAGATCAGGTGTTAAACCCATCGCCATTAAGGAGTTTAGGGGAGAAGCTAAAAGGTCAATATCTCACGGTTGAGGAATTTAAAGAGGGCACTAGGAAGCAAAATCCTAAATTGCTATACAACTTAACAGACTTGTACAAAGATGCCCATGCACAATTACAAATTAATGCTGAAACTGCAAAAAAATACATTCAGAACTTGTATGAAGAAGGTTTTATAACCTATCCACGCTCTTCGTCTAGGCATTTACCTACAGAACAAGTGGAACGAGTAAAAGGTGTTATGCAGGCGCTAGCTAAGAGTCGTTATTCTTTACTGGTACAATCCGTCGATATTGCTGCCATTGATATAAAACATAAAACATTTGATGATGATCTTGTATCAAGTCATTTTGCTATTATACCGACGACAAAACAATACCAAGAGGAAGGTCGTCCCGAGATTGAAAAACAACTATATAGCCTCGTGGTAAAACGTTTTGTGGGTAATTTTATGCGTCCTGCAGTGTACCTGGTAAGAGATGTATCCTTTATTGATACGATGGGAAATATCTATCAAACAAAAGAAAGTGTACTTCGAGAAAAAGGATTTCTAGAAGTGTTTAAAGAGGAAGTAGAAGAAGAAAGTATGGAAGCATTCAAAATGCCTATTCTGCAAAAAGGGCATAAACTTCAAGTCTGTGATTTTGAGTTGCTGGAATCTAAAACAAAGAAACCTGCTCTACACACAGAAAGCTCAATTCTTACTTTCATGGAAACGGCTGGTCGTAAAATTGATGATGAACATTTAAAAGAGCTAATGAAAGGAAAACGAATTGGAACCGTTGCAACAGAAGCAGCTTTTATTCCGGCTTTACACGAGAAGAATTTTATAGACATTGAAAAGGGAAAAATTATAACAACTCCAATTGGTCGTGCTTTTATTGAACAATTTCCTGTTCAGCAAATTAAAGATCCACTGTACACAGCAGAAATGGAAGGAATGATACACCGTATTGAAAAGAATGAAATGAGTTATAAAGACTTCATTGTACAAACAAATGCGTTTGTACAAAAAATAACACAAGAGATTATAAGAATTCCTGATACAGTTTCGTATAATCTAATAGAAACCTGGAAGCAACAAATAGAAGTATGCCAATGCCCTTGTGGAAATGGAATAATTTTAGATAGAGGAAAGTTTTTCGGGTGCAGCAATCATCCGAACTGTAACATTGGCTTGCCTAAGAAAATTAAAGACAAAACAATTCCTACAGTGCAAGTAAAAAAACTGTTTGAAGAGAACAAAACGGACGTTATAAAAGGATTTAAATCTAATGGCAAAGAGTTTTCTGCTTATCTAGCATTTATAAATGGTGAAGTAAGCTTTAATTTGCCTACAGTTGAAGAATTATCGCTAGGTCAGTGTCCAAAGTGTCAAAAGGGACACATTTTAAACCGTGATAAGTTTTTTGGGTGTTCAGAATATCAAAACGGATGTAATTTTGCGATATCAGCTAAAATTAAAGAAAAGAAATTATCTGATAGCCAGATTAAGAAATTATTGAAGAATCGCGTTACTGACTTCATTCATGGTTTTAAAGGAGAGTACGGAGAATTCACTGCAGCTATCCGATTAAAAGAAGATCTTAGCATTTGTTTTGAACGTCCAACAACGGATGATCGTACTATAGGGAAATGTCCTTTGTGCCAAGGAAGGGTAATTGTAGGAAAAACTACTTATTTATGTGAACATTACAAAAATCCTTGCGAATTCATTGTGTCTGGAAGCATTTTGAAAAAGAAAATAACTAGCGCACAAGTAAAAAAGTTATTAGAGAAGAATATGACCGATACAATCTCAGGATTTGAAAGTAAGAAAACCGGAGAAAAATTCGATGCAAAATTAACCTATGATGTACAAAAACAACGTATTACATTTATAATGAATAAAAAGAAATAATATCATAAAATCTTAAATTTCATATATAAAATTAATAGGAACTATGATATGATGAAAGTAACAAAATACTTCTAAAACTATCTTGCAAAAGGACACACCTACGCATACATATGCCATAGGTGTGTCCTTTTTTATGTATTTTTAGAATTTCAAGACTCAAAAGGGGGATATATATTGTGTACCAGTAATATAGCATCTGCTAATGTATCTTTTGAAAAATTGAAAAGTCAGGAAGAGAATGAAGAAAGTATGGTGTCAATATGCCCGCAGTGTAAGGAACGGTCATATACAGCACTTTATAATGATCATCCAAAATGGATACAGTTTTGCCTATGTTGTAATTATCGAGAAGTAAATACTATGAATAGTCCGTTTGTTTATTAGATGCAGCTATTTACGTATTTTAAGTAGGAGGAAGAAATTTCGATATGAAAATATGGATTAAAGCTATTTGTATAACATCATTCGTAATTCAAATGTCAGCATGTAGCAGTTCCGTGCAAACAAAAAATGATTCGAGACCTGCCCAAGCAGTACAAAACGGAATACAACAGAACGTAGAAGGGAAAGGTATTGTTGATATTCCAGAAGCTTATAAAGGGAAATTAAAAGGCTTAGAGACCGTTAAAGGGAAGGTATTACATATTAAAGACGGAGATACGATAGACGTAAACGTAAAGGGGCAGAAACAGACGGTAAGGTTACTTTTATTAGATACCCCTGAGTCTGTATCTAATAAAATCCCACCACAAAAGATGGGAAAAGAAGCCTCTTCCTTTTTAAGGAAACAGCTAGAAGGGAAAAGTGTAACTTTGGTTTATGATCGAGGGCAAAAAGAAGACAAATACGGTAGGAAATTAGCTTATGTCTTTTGTGATGGAATACACATCAACGAAATAATGATCAAATCGGGTTATGGGATTATAGCCTATATTTCTAGACCTAATACTACATTGCTACCAGAAATGCTAGAAGCAGAAAAAGAAGCAAAAGAAACAAGGGCTGGTGTGTGGAACATTAAAGGATTTGTAGATGAAAAGAACCGCCACTATAACCGCAATGATGCAGCTTAATATCGATACTTATTCAAAAAGGAGGTCCATAAATGAATGGAAACAAAAGAAACATGTTCTTATCTTTTTTTATTTCAACTTTCTTTATTTTTTTGAGTCTCTTGCCGTTTAGTAGTAATGAATATGTATATGTTATTTCAAAAATCGGGGCTGCAGCTGGTGTAATAAATATTGTGATGATGAGCGTATTCTTATATTTTCAGAGCAAAAAAACGAGACATCTCTTGAGTTAATATGATACAAATACCAGTTTTCCTTACTCATACGTAAAAGATAAGAGTAAGGAAAACTGAAAGGGGAAGTTGAAGATGAGTCAAATGCCGGGGGTCTTGAAGTTTGTTTTAGCAAAGGAAAAACGATATGTATATTTGGTTGTAGCAGAAAAGAAAAACAAACGAGTGAAAACACATGTTGTATATGGATTCGGTCCACTAGAGAAAGCATTAGAAACTATGTATGGAATGCGTGATAATTTTGAGAATCGCTTTCCACCAGATTTAAAAGATAAGGGATATGACTGGGAAGATTTAAATGATTGGATACTATCCATAGAAACAGGCTATTCCAAATACGGAAATAAGTTAGTGACATTCTAAATAGAAAAGTGAGGTAGTATCACATGCTTGATACGAAATCTTTAGAACCGTATTTT
>NZ_JBPWAP010000091.1:0-15324 GCF_051776705.1 Bacillus cereus group sp. BceL291
ATTGTTGTGTGTAATTTGTACATCGTTTTAGAAAAGCTTCCAGACCATTCTGTTTATATTGGTTTACCCAATTCAAAATGATTGTGTCACTTATACCGAGCGATCTACCCAGTTCTCGATAACTTTCATTTCCGTTCAAATAACGTAGAACGATTTGTATTTTTTCATCAGCTGTAAATTTAGCCATAGAAAAACTGCACCCCAATTGTTAGACTGTGTCTAACAATTGGGGTGCAGTTCAATTTGATCTTACTTCATATCCAATCGTTTCTTACTGTCTTCCTCACTAAATTCGTTCGGGAACCACTTCATTAACTTATGAAAACTCTTCTCTGCGATTTCATTTAAATCAAGATGCTGTGTTTACGCTAATGCCATCAGGCACCAAAGTACATCACCTAACTCTTTTTCTACCTCGTCCTCATTTAAATTGTGGCCGCCTTCTTGATATTTCTCAATAACTGAAATTACTTAATGTAGTAAAATAATAATTGGATTGGCATCCAATACCATATTGCTAATGGTTCAAATCGCAGGAAGGCACCTTAGGGTGTCTTTTTTTATAAAATTTATAAAACTATATAAACAATTACAAAAAAGTGAAATTGGGTGAGAACTCAGATATATTTGTACTGTAAGAAAAGTCTTATGTAGGTCAAGTAGAAAGAGAAACTTTGAAAGCAGTGTCTTTTCTTTATTTTCAAATGGACCTGCTCAATTGATTCTTAAAAACATAAGATAAAGTGAACCTGTTAAAACGCACATTGACCTATTATTGAGACTCCTAATTAAAGGGGGGGAAATTATGAGTTACGGCGGTTCTTGCGGTGACTTTGGTGGCGGATTTGCTTTACTGATCGTTCTATTTATCCTGTTAATCATTATAGGATGTAGTTGTTGGGGCGGCGGTGGAGGATTCGGTTACTAAGAAAAGTGGTTGAAATAGGAGGAAGGGCACCTTAGGGTGTCTTTTCTTTTGTTTGAAACACAAACTGCCAAAATATTTGTATCTTTGTTGATTTACGACTCGTATAAACCAACAAACTTCTTATATACAATTTGTTATCCTAAATGGGTTGACAATACGAACAGTTATAGGAGGAATTTGTGAATGGTAAAAACAGCTTGTTTAAGTATTATTACTGGAATTCTTTTAATATGTTCAGCAGGATGTGCCCATCAAACTGATTCCATCGCAGCTAAAACTCAATCAGTGAATGGAACATATTCAACAAAAGATATCACAGAAACATTTCCTGTAGGAACACCCATAACTACTTATATTCAAAAAGAAGAAAAACTTAACTTAAAATATCTCACTAGCATTACGCTTACAGACAGTGGCGTTGGTAGGGTTCTGGAAGCAACAGATGGTTTTGTTGTCATATGTGGAAATGAAAAAGGAGTTTTTGATGTGTTAACATTTAAAACTATGGAAGATGTAAAAAAATATGAACAAAGTTTGGCGCTATAGTTAATACCCTTCCGGCACCTCCACAAACAGTAAATCTATTCTAGATTACTTAAACAAGCCCGCCTATTTCCGTAGGTGGGCTATATCTTTATTACACAATACCAACTATACTCTCTTTTTCTAACAAACTTTATGCAATTATACATATTCACGAAAAATACACCCTATAGATATTACACGTAGTAAAATATAAAATGTGGATACATTCTATAAAGCAGATTCTTTTGAAAGATGTAACATATCAATCATTATAGAAAATATGACGTCACTCTAATCTTGATCTCAAACCGCTTGTATTTTGAATACTAACAATCTGATGTATATAGCTGATTCTGTTTTATAGGATGTGTTTACATTTATAACAAAGAGATAATACGTATAAATTTATATTAAATTAACGTGATTCAAGGCGGAGGAAGGCACCTTAAGGTGTCTTCCTTCATTTGTATAATCCGTTTGATTCTTTTAAAACTATAATAAATTATTTATGTAATAATCCTAACAAAAAAATAATATCAATAATTTTTTGTTCTTCTACGCTGGCATAAATCTTTGTACCCTTCCGTACACTCATGACAATCTTACTTATCGTTAATTTTTTTAAATGTTGTAAAACTTTATATTCTTCAATTTTTGTTGTGGCACTAAGTTGAGAAACTGTCATAACACCGTTTTTAATCAATTCACAAACAATCAATAAACGGTTTGAATTACCCAACATTTCTAAAATTTTAACACTCCCTTCATAATGAATATACCCTATATTAAAATCATTAGACATACGCTTATCCTCCTGACCTATCATAAATAATAGCTTAAAAAGATTAGATATAAGTAACATTATCCTAATAATCACTATAAAAACACAATAAATTAAAATTTAAATATTAATTTATTTATTTTCAAAGGGACCTGCGCAATTAATAATTAAAGACATAAGGTAAAGTGCATCCATTAAAATACATGGAATGACCCTTAGTTTCCCCTCTTATCAAAAGGAGGAACTATTGTTATAGGATATGGTAGTAGTTGCGGCGAAGGCTACGGGTTTGCTGAAGGATTTGCTTTATTAGTTGTATTGTTTATTTTATTAATCATAGTTGGAGTTAGCTGCTTCTGTTAAAAAACTATTAGAAAATGCACCTACATAAGGTTACCTTTTCTTTATGCATATTATTTATTATCCGATTCATCAGTTTTATTATAGACATATTTAGCGTGCCCCATTAGTGTTAGTAACAATGTCGTTTATAACTTTTTTGTTTCTTGCTGAGTTTTACCTCTAAAAAATAATATAAATTATAAATATGAAAAGTAGCACAATTGTAAATATCATTATTGATATGCCCTTTTAAGGCTCTTCTATTAAATTTTCTAATACTATGCACATTTTAACTGGACAAGCATATAGTATTGTATGGTAATCAAATAGTCATATAGTCTACCTACCTTTCTAAGAGCGCATATACAAATGCGCTTTTATTATTTCTCATCAAATCTTTATTTTCAACATACTCACATTTTGTATAAAAGAAGCGTATATTTATATAGATAAGATATAGCTTTTTATTACGCACGCACAAAAATTGTGCATATTTTTTTCGCATATATATAAATTTACGCTAAAATTGCACAGGCACTAAAAATATACATATGATATATTGCTGTCACATATTCACTTTTTGATATGAGTCTTTGTCAAAACTCGCTTTCCCGGACGATCTTTTCCAGTTTAAATATGGATTTTATGTTAAAAACATATTTACTCAAAGGGCTCATATAATTTTATAGGTGTTGTTATTAGCGTTCTGGAGTGCTCTGGTCAAGCACTCCTATTTTTATCCTTACAAAATAACTTCTTTGAAAATGTTTTCGCCCTATTATTGGCCATCCTTTTGACTCATAGTTTTGCAATGCTTCCGGAATTGTATCAGCTTCTCGTAAAGTTTCAACCAGTGTCCAGCATCTTCTATTGTTATATTCGCACCTTGACCTTGATTATGAAGTATTAAATGTGCAACATTCTCAAGTACTGATATAAAATTTGAAATCCAATTTTGTATTCTCTCTCTATCATATAATGCACGGGCATTTCAATTATAGATATCACATCTTGGATAGTTCAAAGATTGAAATCCTACTTTCCAATTTGATTTTTTGTCCGTAAGTATTTCTAAAACGGTCTTATAACCTGCTTAATCAAACGACACACTCTCTTTCCAAGCCACCAGGTCCAATTGGATATACATTACAGTTTGAATTTTTTTATCTTAAAATTTAAGATCCCAATATTTAACTATATTGTAACATTCAATATACCCAAACTACTGATTAATATGGTAGCATTTACCTGTAAGACAAAATATTAATATAGGAGGCAGATTTATTATGAACGCAAGAAAACCAAAATCATTTGTAAAACAATGTACAGGAATTGCTTTGGCAAGTATGATTGGATGTAGTGGCATTGGAGTTTTCGCAACAAATGTAAGTGCTGCCGAAAATGCTAATCCAGCTCCTATGCACCAATCCCTTCAAGTAGAAATGATGACAATTACACAGTTACAAGATGCTATTCAGCATAAAAATGATCCTTTTATTAATCAGGTAAAAATATTTATTGATAAACATAAGACAGAATCAGAATTTTTATGGGAGAAAGTGAGTACATCATTAAAAAACGACATTGTAGACCTGCTTACAGGTGACAAAAAAGATTACTCTAATAGAATCAATAAAACCCTTGTAAAACACTTTAGGGAGGTTCCTAAGTTATTAAAATTAGCAAGTCCAGAGTTTAAAAAGGAAATCATTCAACTACTAAAATACTTATAAGAATATCTATTAAGAGTCTATATCTCAATAAATGTTGATATTAGTAGTCCCATAAATATGTATTTACAAAGCAACTATTAACACATTATATTTTTATATATGAATAATATACATTTAAGAAATAGAAATTTAATTAAATGAATACAGGGGTAAATAAATCTACAATGTATTCAACTGTGGGTACAGTAAAAAATACTCCAGGCTCCCCTTTTACTCAAGGAAAAGAAGCTAATAATGTTTCCGTTATCTAATTGGATATTTCATAATCAAACAAAGAAGTAAGACAACCTAGTGCCAAATTTACTGAAATGAATTTATGGAAAATGTTAAAAGATAAAGGTGTCTTATTGTCGATTATTATGGAGATGCTAAGTAAGTTTCGTGCTGATAAAGAGAAGGGACCTAGTCAAACTAGCAATGATTCTCCAACTGATGAAACTAATACTATTGAATTAACTAATTGAACCAGATTAGATATGGTACTGTCGATTTTTAGTACGGATAGATTATATTTTAAAAGAAAAACCTTGCAGCAAGATTTGAAGTGAACCCTGAAAACGGGACACCTATCAAAACACCTAAACCACTTGTTCCCTAAATTCTTTAGGGAACAAATGGTTTAATTTTTCTTGAATTCGCACACAATTGTAGTAATGAATGTATTCTAGCACAATCTTTCGCACAGTTGTGTTGGATACTTTTGTTATCTCTTGTGAATAGAAGGCTTCACTTTTCAAATGACCAAAGAAGCTTTCCATGACGGCATTATCATGGCAATTTCCTCTCCGGGACATGCTGGTGATAATGCCATTTTCTTTGGCATATGCTTGAAATTCCTTCGCTGTATAAATACTTCCTTGATCTGAGTGAAGAAGGACATCTTTTACTTTTCGCCCTCTCATTGCTTGTTTTAATGTCTTCATTACTAATGGCAGTGCTTGGGACTCGCTGATGACATAACTAATAATTTCACGATTAAAGGCATCCATAATCGTTGATAAATACAAGGTACGCTCTCCAAATAATAGATACGTCACATCCGTAAACCACTTTTCATTTGGTGCGGATGCATCGAATTGGCGTTCCAATCGATGAGGGGCTACTACTGGCTCCGCACCACTGATATATTTCTTTTTCTTTCGACGAACTTTTGAGAGAATCTGATTTTGTCTCATGATTCGTAATACTTTTTTATGATTCACACACAGTCCCATTTTCCGAAGAGTTGCGGTCACTCTTCGATATCCATATCGTAATTTATGCCGAAGACAAACATCCTTTATTTTCTCTTCTATCTCATCTCTTAGGTCCACTGTTCGTTGTAACCAACGATAAAATGTAGACCGGGGTAATTCTAATACATTACACAATTCTTTTACCGTTAGTTTTGTTTTGAAATCGGTCCATAAAGTAACTACAGTTTCCAGGTTCAACTCCTTTCGATTTCCAGATACTTTCCCCATATCAGTAATTTTGTTTTTAACTGTTTATTTTCTAAACGTAGCTGTTCCAATTCATTTAACTCTTTTGGCCCTTTTCCATAAGAATATTGCTTTCCTACAGGTTGTTGAAAACGGTACGTTTGACCGGTACGATACCACTTCATCCATGTCTTAATTTGGGAAACATTTTTAATTCCAAACTTCTCCATAATGGTCCGATTGGAATATCCATCCTTTTTCATTTCAATCACTTTCCACTTTATTTCTTCTGGGTAATGAACTCTTGTCTTCAAACCAAAAACACCTCCATTGAATTTGCATACTTAGTATGCGAATTCAGGAGGTGTTTTTTTCATGTACCACTATTCGGGCTCACTTCAAGATGCTGCAAGGTTTTTCTTTTATTTGGATCGGGATAGCCAATAAAATTTTAGGAAACATTATTCAATTTAGGATATATCTATAATTAGATTAAATTCAAAAGATAGTTAACTTAATAATAGGTGATTTTCTTAAAAAGTATAGATTAAGTGCTTGAAACGTTACTAAATTTTGGTTCGTAAATTTGGTTGATCTGTCATAAATCTTAGTAATTTTGTGGTTTTACAATAAATAAATTTTTTAATATGCTATTCATAAGTACGGTTGGAAAATGTTTTAACATTGCAACTTTGAAATATTCCATTATACGACTGTCAGATGAAGAGAAATTCGCTGCTTTGATAGACTTTTTTTGTATTTTTTCAATTTCATATTTTAAGTAAGATTCATAGTTATAGAAAGCTTCTTTGTGAGAAGGACAATGTATTAATTCTTGAGTCAATTTGTATGCACCTAACATAGATTTTCCACCGCCAGTTCCGGACATAAAGGTCATAGCATGAGCCGCATCACCTAATAATGCTATACGTCCATCACTCCATTGTGGTAACTGGACAAGTGTCATTCGATCTTGAAAGATGAGATTTACATTATTTATATTTTCGATAACTTCGCATATCCCCCACTCAATGTCTTTACACAACTCTAATAAGAATTCTTTATTATTTTTATCATGGAACAGTTCTCGATATTTATTCTTATATATAAACATTCCCCAGATATAAGTATCATCCATCCCGCAATGAATATAGCATCCTGGTAACAGAGTCTCTAAAGTTTGATTTTGCTTCAATTTCTCAGGGATAAGAACTGGCTTTGGTATAGTAAATACGGAAAAACCTATATCAAGCTGCTTCATATATTCGTCTTTCATTAGTAAATTACGTGTAACTGAATGAATCCCATCTGCACCGATGACTAAATCAAAAGATTTTTCCCTTCCATCATGGAAGGTGACTTCTACGTTATCGCTATTTTGATGGAATGAACGAATTGTTGTATTAAAATTCACATCAATAGAATCTCGTATAGACTCATAAAGAATTTGATGCAATATAAAACGATGTATACTTATTGAACCCCCCTGTTGTATATGAAATTTTCTAAAATCAATTTTTCGCAGTTCTTGTCCCTCTGTATCAACAAATTGTCTCATTTCTACTGTGACTCCGTGTTTTTTTACCTGTTCTAATAATCCTAATTTATCTAGAACAAATATAGCATCTCCTCTTAAGCTAATTACAGATCCAATCGAACGAAATGAGTGAGCCTTTTCAACAATAGTTGGAGAAAAACCATTAGATAAAAGACAATTTGCTAAATTTCGTCCCGCAATACCACCACCAGAAATTAGTACTTTCATACCCCCTACCGATATTGGTAATCATTATCATTTATAAGTATAGTAATACAAAAAATGGTTTATCACAAGAAGGAACTGTATAATTACTGAGCTTCTTCCTTAGTTACCGTTACAATTTTCTTTCCATGAATACCTTTTGACAAATCCCATCATCTTTTATAACACGAAAAAAGGAACTAAGTAATCCAAACTCAGTTCCTTTGGTGAACTCACTTTTTACCTATTCATACAAGATAGGCTCAAATAAACTAAGGACAGGCACCTTAGTTTATTTGTATTCCTATAACTTTCTACTGTTGAAACTAATTTATAAACTTAGTACACCGACATTCTAACAACCCGAGAGATTTCCAATATGATCTTTAAAGTATTTAAAAATCCACATCGTTCATTTCCTATTATCCTTAATATATCTAAATTACGCTCCATCCAAATTCCCTTAACTAAAACTTATCATAATGTGAATTTGCCTTTATTCTTCCTTCATTCTCCAATATTATTTCTTTAAAAATTTGCTGTTTATCTTGAATTTGTTTTGAAACTTTAATAATGATAGGGATAATCTTTTCTCTTCCTCTAAAGATACAAGCCACAGATTAAATTCATCTTGTTTCTTTTTAAATATCTCTTCTGATAATTTTAAGTTACCAAGTTCATAAATAGAGCTTACAAATTCTCCATAGACTTTCTCATACATTCCTAATCACTCCTTGATAACAAACAAATTTGATAAATCAACTTTATTTAATCATCGTTCGCATTACATTCATCTGATTATCGAGTAATAAGGATGCAGCTTCTAGTTTATGATATTTATCCACATTTCCATCCTGTTTTTGTTTATTATAAAAATCAATATAGCTAATTTTACTTTCTAGATCATTTATGCGAGAATCTATATTTTTAATTCTATCACTAATGATACTATTATCTCCAAAGATTTCCTCAAATGATTTGCTCATCATTTTTCCTAATCCTTCCGAACTAAAGAAGAATTGCTTTGTAGCACCTGAATGCTCTTCCAAGGCTTTTGTTAATGTTACATCATTCACTTTCATCATCCCATCATCTGCAAATTGAATACCAAATGTGGATAAGGTATTACCACCTTGTGAAAATCTAACTACACTATTCATCTCACGATAAATATCTGCCATTACCGCATGGCCTTGTAAACTCCCCATTGGACTAGCATATTCTTCATAGAATGAAGCAATATTATTATAATCTGCAACCATTTTTTTTATTAATTTAGTTGCATCTGAAACACCAGAATTACTTACTGTAAACCTTAATTCTTTACTTTCTTTTAGTAATTCAATATCCACACTAGGAAGTGGTTTTAATGTGTTACTATCACTTGTACCTTCAATACCATTAAGGATATATTTTGCATCTTTCGCTGTGTTAATGGTATTAAGTACAAACTTTTGTGTAGTATTATTGGGTTTATCTATTTGACTAGTTTCTACTGCGGTATAAAACATTTTTTTAAATAAGTCTGATGTACCATCTTTTAATTCAATTTTATTTAATTCACCAACTTTTTTAGCATGCATAAAAATTTTATCGCCTTGTGTGTAAGCAGTTACTCCATAATCCCCCTTATTAATTAGGTGAATTAAATCTTTGTATGTCATATCACAGGTTACCTTTAATTTGTTATCACCAATTTGCAATACATCATTTACATTCACCTTTTCATCAATATTAATAGTATTAGAAACAATTTGATGATGCTCTGCAAGTTGTTTAACAATCATATGGAATGTTCCTTCAATTGCATCACGATTTGCCTTCACTTCAATATGTCCCTCTTGTGAGATTATTACTTTTTTATTTTCCCCTTTAAAAGCAGCCATTTCAGTAAGAGTTTTTAAAAAAGTATTAAATTCTGATTTTAAGTTTGTATATACTTTTTTATCTTTTAAAAGTTCATTTTTCTCATTGGTATACGCATTATTTTTAATTTCGAACTCATTTTTTTCCGCATCCCGTAATTTAGAGGTTCCCATCATATTACTAGAGGTATTCCAAACGCGTGGTCTACCCATAAAACTTGTATATTTTATTCCTAGCATTTTTCATTCATTCCTTTTCAATGTATTTTTAGGGAGACTTGTAATCAGCTATATCTCAAATCCCCCTAAAAACACACCTGAAATACTATATGAAAAATAATATTTTCTTTTCAATTTTGTCATAAATAAACGAAACAAGAGAACATAAAACCACAATATGTTCTCTTGTTTCTTTCTGAGTTCATAGGCATCCAATTAGACTAAATTTTGCATCTTTAATCGTTTGAGATAAGCCAAATAAAATAAAAATCAATATAGATATCCCTACTAAAACAACAAGTGGCACCCCTGCAAGAATTGTAATTAGCCCGTTGAAGAAAACACTAATCATGAAACTATTAAAGCTATCTATTGCTACTATAATATAAGTTTTAATTAAATATTAGCCACTTTAATCTTAAATCATATTTCTATCAGTAATAACTATTTGATAGGTTATTACTTTTCCAATTTAACGATTATGAGTAACAAAAACCTATTTTATTAAATATTTTCTTTTATATTTAGGCGATACCCTATTTTACTAACTACTTTAATTGCTTTTCCAAATCCTAAAATGTCAAACTTCTTATTAACTCTCACAATATTTTTATATAAGGTATTTCTACTCACATATCCTTCATTTCTCTGAATTGCAGATGATAATTCTTTATGTGTCACAGTGCGTGGATATTGACTAAAAAGGATTTCTGTAATAATTGTTTCATTATAAGTTAAAGTAACTCGCCTTTTTTTTAAGTGAATCTCTAACCTTTCTGGGTAGAATATTAATTCTCCTACCTTTATAAAGTGTTCTGGTGGATTTAAAACAAATTCATCATATTCACGACACAAATATCTTTTTATTTTCGCTACTATTACTCCATAAATAAAAGGTGGGATTAAACAATCATCTGCGCCTTCTTCAATCGCCTGTATTTGTACTTTCTAATTCTCCGTAACCAATAAAATCCATCAAATATAGGTAATTCTGCTCCTAAAATTACTAGATGTGGATGAAATGGATATAAATATCCCATCACTTTTTCAAAGTTATTAACAATTACTACTTCACTATTATCCTGTTCTAAATATATTTTTAATGTAGATGAAAAGTTAACATCTCCCTCAACAATCAAAATTTTATACATAGCCCATCGCTCCTAAGATATCCTTTTATCCATGTTTTTTAACAATACAATACTATTCTAACTGCATACTAGTTATATTCCTGTATGTTCTCCAAGTAACCAAATTTTTTTCTAAAACCTTTGTCCTATCTCCAATACTCATTTTGAATAAATATAAAAATATATATTGTATCGTATAATGCGGATATTAAATACCTATTTCTATTGTTTATTTTACATTAAATTTCTCTTTCACTTTTGCAGGTAGGTCCTCTTTCTGTACTTCTTCCCATGACTTTACACCTTTTTCTTCAGAGTGGTATACGAGAAGAAAAGCTTGTTTACGAAGATTTTTTTGGGCCTTAAATTCTAACTCTTTTTCCTCACCATTTTCATCAAAACCTACTAAATTATATGTAAATTCCTTCCCCATTACTTCACCCTCTATAGATTTTGCAACTCCTTCTTTTCCATCAACATTGATATGAACATAATATTTATCTGTTCCAAAACGATTTAAACTACATCCAACTAGCAAACTAGTAAATACAGCGAAAATGCTTATAAAAATAATAATTCTTTTCAATTACTTCACCTCATATTGTTTATATGTATAGGTTAAGCTCTTGCTTCTAATTAAGAAATCTAAAAACCTTACACAAACATTACAATTTTGTAATATTAAAATTTTAATATAAATTTCAAAATAAACATATAAGAATTTATTTTGAGATAATTGATGTAACTGATTTAATTAAGTATCTACTAAATATTCAAGTTATTGATTATGCTATATACCTGTTTCACCTCTTTTTAAGTTCTTTCTTTTTAAGATCGATAATCGAATAAAAAACTTCTATAATAGGAACTTTTATAATTACAGAAAAACACGGAAATCATCCTTCTTAAGAAGCCGATTTTGCAATTTCTAATATATTCTTTTTAAACCTTACAAAAATGTAATGTTTCTGTAAGGTTATTAAATTTTTATTTTAAAATAAACAAGCTACATTAAATATTGATATTTAAATAGTGAGGTGAGTAATATAAAATACTCTATTATATTAACTACCATTTTGGTGTTGTTTATCACATTGTTAGTAAGCTACAATTTAATCTTTAGCGAAAAAAAGCAGTTTTATGTTCAGATTACAAAAAATGGCGAAGAAGGTGTTAAGAAATCTATAGATGGCCTTGCTATAGGAAAGGCATATATTTATAAATTAACTGCCTTTGACAATAATGGCGAAGAAAAACAATTAAAAGTTAGGGCAAGTAAAAACTTACGTAAAAATGCATTTCTGCGTGTATACTACTCAGATGTGGAAAAAACTGTTGAATCTTGGGAGGAAGTTACGGAAGTAAAACTTCCTCTCAAAGCAAAGGAAAAGTTAGAAAGAAAATAAAAAATGTGATGAAAAATATGTATTAAAAGGGGATTTTATACATAATTAGATTAATATAATCTTAAATTCCTTTGCTAATGCACAAGGATAAAAAATCTAACCTGAACTTTATAGATATATACCCTTTTAAATAGAGGAGAAAATTAGGACTACGAAAATTTTTATACTATAAAATAAGTGTAGAGATTTCCTTCATTAAAAAAAGTGATTCTAAATTAATTTAGGATCACTTTTTATGAAATATGATTCTTTATTTGCTTAGGATCTGCTTTATTATAATAACCATGCCTTACAACTTGCCTAACATCATCTACTTCAATATCCATCATTTCTGTAATATCTACAACAATTGTATTTTGCAGAACATTGACTACAAATCCTGTTAATTGTAAACTCGGATTTTTACGATATAAAAATTGAACGTAATCTCCAATTTTTATTTTTGTTTCATGCTCCATTTCATGTCCCCCTAAATTATCGTTAAGTATTCCATAGTTTCCCCCTATTTTGCTTCTTCATACTAGTTAGTGAGTATATAAAATAAAGAATACTTAATCTTCTTTCATAGCTTCAGCTGCAGCATTGGATTTTCGAATGATTTATAACATATTTTTTAATTTGTTTCTCAATATAGAAACAGATGGTAAATCTAAGTTTTATATAGAAGTTAAGCAAGGGATGTAATATTATAAATATTAAGAAAGTCTTTGACTTTTTCTCCTTATGAAAAAGATAAGATCCTACTCTCTGATCTTATCTTTTTTATTTTGGATTTGTAATACAAAAAAGAGCATCCCTATAACAAGGATGCTGCAACAGGAAAGAACAAACATATAATAATAAAAAGAATTACTTATATTATAATTTAATAATGAAATAATTAATATTGAGAAAATTCAAAACAGGTTGAATATCTCTCTGTACTTACTTATAATTGATTAAGGGCTGGATAGTATTCTGTCATCTATTCCTTTTTAAAGAAGATTGATCTCAATCTTCTTTTTTCTATTTTTTCTCTCTTCCCCGAGAAAAAGAAAAAGATTTACCTAATAATTGTGGAAATCGCTTGTTTGTAAACCAGTTGTTGCTTACCCTGAACCATCATAAGAACCGTAAATTTATCTGTTGCAAGGATTTTTCCGCGTATGGGAACCCCACTCTTTAAAAATATGGTGCAGTCCCCCTTTTTTTCTTTTAATTGTTCATACGTATCTCCTTGTAAGTTATACATGAAAAACGCCCCCTATTTATATATTTTTTTAATATTTACTACTATATAACTATCGTAACACAATTAAATACAAATACCGCTCTTAGTACGTATTTCACAATTAAATTATTGAAAATACAGAAAACTAATCGTAGCACATATCGCCGAAGAACAAAATGAACAACATTAAACGGTTTTATTTGACTATTTACTCCTAGAATGAGTCTTAGTCAAAAGTACTCTTTTTCATTGAGACATACCTGAATATTTCTGAATAGTAAACACATACTATACACAGGCGTTAAGCTATAACTCATTTAATTGGTCCCAGAATTTCTTCTCTTCTCTTTTTTTCTGTATTGAGCAGTTAGCCCACTCTAACTGCTCTTTTCCTTTTCATTAGCTTGTCACCGAGTAAAAGTATAAACATATAATAAGTATGTGAAAGCTTTTTCACTCATATAACTCTCCCTAAAAAAGAGCACTTGTGTAAGGTGCCTTTTTTAGTACATATTACTCTTTTTCAACATTCAACATATAGAATTAATGACTTGTATTTAGTATTATATAAGTGACCTCAACGTAAACTTTACTATTAATTTTTCCTAAAAGGGCCTACCCTCGCAACAGGCCCTTTTTAAAATGATTTTTTAGAACATGTTTCGTACCTCAAATACATTACATATAATGTAATGTATTCTTTACCAGCAAGAGTAATCTCGTTTTCAGGAGCACTGAAAACGAAGTGCTTCTTTTATTCACTTTATCTGCTAAGATACATACAATAGTTATAGTCACCTCAGTATTAGCCAAAGGGCACCTTTTGGGGGGCTCTTTATTTTTTTACGGGTACTATCCTTTTTCAAGAAACTAGCCATTGTATTTAAGTTGTTCCTAATTCGCCATAATTTACATATATTAAAGTGAGTAGTCGTTACTGTAGATTCACCTTTAGAGCGTCTTCCTCTCAAGGCGCTCTACATATTTATCGTTAAATACTATGCACATTTTAACCGGACAAGCATATGTTATTGTATGGTAATCAAATAGCCATATAGTCTACCTACCTCTCTAAGAGCGCATATAAAAATGTGCTCTTATTATTTATCATCTAAACTTAATTTTAAACATACGCACATTTTGTATAAAACAAGCATATATTTACATAGACAAGACATAGCTTTTTATTATGCATGCACAAAAATTGTGCATGCTTTTTTCGCATATATAATAAAAATTTATATTGGAATTGCACACGCACTACAAATATACATACGATATATTTCTATGGCATTTTCGCTTTTTAATATGCGTTTTAGTAAAAAGTCGCTTTTCTTGGCGATCTTTTCGGTTTAAATATGGATTTTATGTTAAAAACATATTTACTCAAAGGATTCATATACTCTTACTAAATATCAATTCTACATGTAATCAGTATTTAGTAAAAATTATTATTTATATTTTTAATCTATAGATACCTTATGTCAGTCAAAAAAAACAAGGATATTAAAATAAGTTTCTTGGAAGTTTGAGATATATTTAGTATACTGATATTCGAATACATTAGGCGATGGAGTTCGCCATAACCGCTATTTAGTTAGCTAATGACTCCTACCAATGAACAAGATCACTCTTGTCTATTGGTAGGAGTCTATTTTTTTGGACAAAATATAAAAAGAGGTGAAAAAATGGCATATATTATCGTTGGGCTTTTTGGAATATTAGGCGCGCTCTCTCGCTATCAATTTGGTTTAATAATTGATAGGTATTGGCATCAATCATTCCCTTTAGCCACATTATTAATTAACTTGATTGGATGTTGTTTATTAGGATGGCTTACAACCTATATTTCCCGTTTGAAAATTCTAAGAAAAGAGATTGTTACTGGAATTGGAACAGGATTTTTAGGGGCATTCACACATGCCCATCAACTTAAAAGTGTTAACTATCCCCAAAAGTAAAAAATGCCATCCTTTCTTTATATTCGTGATAGAATATAAAGAAATTGAATGTTTTTTCTTAA
>NZ_JBPWAP010000092.1:0-15016 GCF_051776705.1 Bacillus cereus group sp. BceL291
AATGATTGTCCTTTTCTTGCCATAAAAAAATCCCCTCCAGATAAAACAGTATTGAGTCCATCATATCAGATGGACTCTTTTTTTACTGTCTACCTATAGGGGATAATACCACATTCGGCATCTTTTTTTGTCGTTAAATAGCTACTGGGCAAATTCATTATTATTGTCTACAATGAGAAAGTGCAGTATAGAAATATTAGAAACTGTATAAAACGATTGTTAATAGGTTTTTTAGTTTAAATTCGTCACATAGAAAGGAAGCAATATGGAGGAACTACAACAAAATAAAACTGCTTTAGAAGGAAGCGGAAAACCGTTATTAAAAAATACGAATTTCCTTTTTCTTTGGGCAGCTACTCTTTTTTCAAGCTTTGCTTTAGCCTTTTTTACTTTTTCACAAACGTGGTACATAGCAAAAACATTAAACCTTGAAGCTTCACTCGGTGTTGTTTTCGTAGCCCTTAGTGTTCCAAGGCTTATTTTTATGATTGTCGGCGGCGCTGTAGCTGATAAATTCCCGAAAAAAAACATTATGTTTTACTCCAATATCATTCGAGCGATTCTTGTCGCAACCATTCTCACATGGTTCATTGTCGGTGATGTAACACTATATACATTTGCTTTATTCGCTTTATTCTTTGGACTTGCTGATGCTTTCTTCTGGTCAGCGGATGGATCTATCTTACCGGAATTGGTAGAAAAAAGCCGGTTAACACAAGCAAATTCACTTACACAAATGACGAACCAAGCATCGGTCATCTTAGGCCCTGTACTTGGTGGTATTCTCATTAAATTTACGAACTATGAGACAATCTTTTCCATTACGATTTTATTACTGATTGTCGCTGCCATACTCGTTCAAAAAATACAATTTACGATGCCAGAACAAAAAGATACAGATAAAGGTATGTTCACTTCCATTAAAGAAGGAATCTTATATGTAAAGGAATCGCCATTCCTTTCAACTTTCCTTATTTGTAGCGCTTTTTTAAACTTATTTTTAATCGGCCCGATGCAAGTTGGTTTCCCTCTTTTTGTTAAAAACGTTCTGCATGGTGATTCGCTCCAGTTTAGTTACTTAGAAGCATCTGTAGGCGGCGGAATGGCAATCGGTGCTATCATTGTAGGTTTAAAAAATATTAATCGTAGACGCGGTCTATTTTGTATTATCATGATGCTATTGTCTGGTGTATTCTTCTTAGCCATCAACTTTAGCACCGTACTTTGGCAAGCACTATTAGCCGGCATGTTTTATGGTATTACAATCGCAATGGCGATTGTACCGCTTATGGCAATGATTCAATCGACAGTAAAAGAAGAAATGATGGGACGCGTAATGAGTTTACTTATGCTATCATCAATGGGCTTTATCCCGCTCTCTTATGCATTCACATCACTTGCACTTGCAATGGGAATTCCAATCGTAACCGTTATGAAAAGTGGTGCAATAGCTGTTATCGTCTTCGTACTATTTGTAGCGATTCGTGTTCCAGTTGTAAGGAAGTTCGATTAGCCACTTAGAGTCATGTATTATACGCATGGCTCTTTTTTGAATGGATCAAATAGTGATATTCCCTTACTTCTCCTTAATGCTGCTCCCCATTCTAATCCAACCTCTAAAAATAAATCTCGCACTGTACTGTATAAAAGTGCCCCAATGTCTTTACGAATTTCCCCATATTTATATGCTCTTACAACACTTTTCACGCGCCAAATTAAATTTCCATACACTTCTTCGTCAGCTAATATTTGCTCTAGTAAAACACCTTGTTCTAGTAACCCACTCTTTTTATACGCAAGCTCGACCTTACTCCAAAATATATTAATTTTCTTCGGATTACTCGTCATCGGCACCAGTGCGTATATAAAAGGCTTCGGTATATCATGACGGCAATACGTCTCATCAAGCTCATACGTTCCTTTTCTTTTCTCTTTTATTTGTGAAATGTTTTTAGAAAGAATTGTTTTCCCAGCAATTTTTTGCTCATTTTTACTACAGCCAGTTGCATTATCCTCAGTTTTACAAGCGGACATTTTCATACGGTCATCCATGCGGTCAATCGCAGATGTAAGAAATACATATAAGTTCGCACTATACCCGCCGCGTTTATGCCTTTCTTTTGTTGCAACACGCTTTATAATTCCTAGTTCCTCTAACTTTGCAATTGAACGGCGTACTGTACGAATACTCTTTCCAACATTCGTCGCAATCGTCCCCATTAATGGACAAGCAACCCCTACTGTTTTTTGTTTCTCATTCACCGCATATTTTCCTAAAAAATGAATAATGATAGAATCAGTTTTATTCAATTGAAATCGGTAGCACTTCAAAACTTGTTTTTGATATGTATTAAACTCTTCTTTACTTCGAAATTCACTATATGGTTTCATTAAATTATATAAGCTTCCCATTTATATCACCTCATTTATAAGTAAGAGGCAGGAAGCGAAATTGGCGTGATAGTTAATATTTTTTAATGGAGATGAAAATATGATCGTAATTAGCGCTTGTTTAGGTGGGATTGCTTGCCGTTATGACGGGAATGACAATCTTGTTTCAAAAATAGAGGAGCTTCTGCAAAAAGAAGATACAGTCCTCATTTGCCCTGAAGTATTAGGAGGACTACCAACACCTCGTCCTTCCGCTGAAATTATTGGCGGGAATGGCGACGACGTTTTAGACGGAAAAGCGAAAGTGATAACAAAAAATGGTGAAGATGTCACAGCAGCTTTCGTAAATGGTGCTTATAAAGCATTAGAACAAATTAAAGATTTACACCCAGAATATATTATTTTAAAAGAACGCAGCCCATCTTGTGGTAGTTCTACGATTTACACTGGAGAATTTAACGGTAATAAGCAAACTGGTTTCGGAGTGACAACTGCTTTATTTAAAAGACACGGATTTAAAGTCATTTCAGAAGAAGAATTTGAAAACAAAAAAAGGAATTGACCCTGTTCGTCAATTCCTTTTTATCTGTCTTATTTCACACTTAGTTTTTCTTTCACTTTCGCTGGAAGCTCGTCTTTTTTCACTTCTTCCCAAGCTGTTACACCTTTTTTATCTGAGTGGTATACGCGTAGGAATGCTTCTTTACGAAGATTTTTAATAGCTGTAAATTCTAACTCTTTTTCTTTACCTTCTTTATCAAATGCAGGTAACTTATACTCAAATGATTTATGCACCTGACCGCCATCAGCTTTTTCATTCTTCTCAATTCCATCAGTCGTAATTTGAACGTAGTACTCATCTTTACCCATACGGTTTAAATCACAACCAACTAACAAACTTGCAAATACAACTAAAATACTAAATAGTGCAATGTATCTTTTCATTTCCTTCACCTCATATGTTTTTTCTTATATTCTTATCTTAAAGCCCGGAGCTTAAAGAAGAAATTCAAAAACATGACATGAACATTACACTTTTGTAAGATAATAATTATTTCTTCACTTTAGAAATTGTCATTCCATTAAGCTTCTGTATAACGTTTTTGTTTCTCACGCTCATCAGCTACACTACCGCCAATAACGTCTTTCACGCCAATTTCGCCACTTATCACGTAATTTCCTTATACCGTTTATTACGCCTTCTATTATGCCCTCAATTATAATCTCTATTACAAGATATCTCACTAAACTAATAATAGGTTTAATTACGTATCTCCCTATAAATTCAAGAATATCCTCCATCATATTTTCCTCCTTCTTTTAAAAGGAAGCTGCTACTCCTCCGCGTCCAGTTACAATTTCTGCCCTACTGCGGTATATATCAACAAAGATAATACGACAACAACATCCACGATAACGCTATTGAATTTGGAAGAAACTTCGGTAAATACTAATACTGTAGTTAACATGGCTAAGAGAATTATTTTTTCACCTATATTCGGAGATGCTCCCAAAAACTTTATAAAATCAAAGACAACTTTACTACAATTCTTCCCGTAACTAATTTATTATCGTGGTAAACCTTCTTCCACTACATCCGTAACAGTTCCATTCGGTTCAAAGATTACACGTAATGATCCTTCTCCACCATAACCAGTATAGTCATATACTGAATAAGATTTATATTTCTCAATCACATGTGGCTGTCCAATTGCAGCTTTTACCTGATTCGCGGGCATACCTTTTTTGATTTTCAAATAATGATTGTAACTTACTGCTGCCGAATTGTTATTTACATCTTTATACCACGGTACACGATCGTTTTTTTCTTCATATTCCTTTACAGGCTCTTCACTACGTTTCGTAAATACCTGATTCTCTTTATCTGTATCTTTATCTTCATCCTTTATAGCAGTACGTTCAATATTTACAACGTAACCATATGTATTTAATTCAACCATAATTTCATATGTACCATCCGTATCTTTTTCAGTATAAAATACGCGTTTTTCATGGTTATTATAATGTTTTATGTTCTCACCACCATAGTCAATCGTATTAAG
Organism: Bacillus cereus group sp. BceL291; assembly: GCF_051776705.1. Taxonomy (NCBI): domain Bacteria; kingdom Bacillati; phylum Bacillota; class Bacilli; order Caryophanales; family Bacillaceae; genus Bacillus; species Bacillus cereus group sp. BceL291. The sequence continues at coordinate 4,455 of NZ_JBPWAP010000092.1, forward strand.
AATATCCGTATACGTCATACCTTCCTCAATCTTTTGAGATTCATCATGAGAAATATAACGCTTTTGTGATGATGGTGCATCCTCATTTTTAATACTTTCACGTTTGCTCGTAGTCATAGGTGTTTTCTTCTGATTTTTTAGTACTTCACCTTCCGCCTTCGCTGGTTGCTTTGCTCCTGCTTTTGTTAATACGTCTGTATCGCTAGAACAAGCTCCCAAAATCGATACTGTAGTCAACGCCATCCCTACTATAAGTACTCTCTTAAATGACTTCACTCTAATCCCCCCCGTGTTTTTTACATCTAATAATCAACGTATTTTAATTAATACGGAACTATTCAGTTCTATACAATTTGCTATAGCCTTCTCGCTCATGCACCTTTTTTGTATAAAGTGAAACTTTAATCAGCCCTCGCCAATCATCTTCGTTACAAATATTAACATTAAATATAACTAATAAATAGTATATTTTTGCTAATCATTTACATTTTTTCTACATAATCTTATCTTAAAATGAACAATATGAATCTCGAATTCACAGCATTAATCATATATACCATATATAATAATATTTAAATTAAGATCTAAAGTAACTTTACATACATTTCCTGTTTTAACGCAAAAAGAAAAGACCTTTCTAACGATTTTATTCTATCGCTAAAAAGGTCTTTCTCTATTTCTGCTAAAAACTTAGCACTCTTCTGGCTTACCAGCATTCGATGCTGTACGGAAAGATGATCCACATCCGCATGATGCGATTGCGTTTGGATTGTCGATTGTGAATCCGCCGCCAAGCATAGATTGTTTATAGTCAATTTTTACTCCTTTAACAATTGGAGCACTTTCTGTATCGATAACAAATTCAACACCGAAAAACTCAAGCACTGTGTCGTCTTCTTTTGGTTCTACTTCAAATCCTAAGCCGTAAGAAAGACCGCTACATCCGCCGCCGTGTACAGCAAGGCGCACATACTTCTCTCCATCTTCAGCATCTTTTAACATATCTTTAATTTGAAAAGCTGCTTGTTCTGTTACTTCAATCATGAAATACACCTTCCTTTCTGTTCTTAGTCCATTATACATCTTTACGCTTCTATCTTGTACTCATACACTCCGCGGCAAATTACTTCCGCAGGTCCTTTCATCAACACGTTTCCTTCTTCAGTCCACGCAATCATTAAATCGCCGCCAGCTAAATGGACTGTAATTTCCTTACCACGTTCCATCTTTCCATTTAAAATAGCAGCTACAACTGCAGCGCACGCTCCTGTTCCGCAAGCTTGCGTTACACCAGATCCACGTTCCCAAACGCGGAAGTTCATCTCGTCATTATTCAAAATTTCGATAAACTCAACATTTACTCGCTCTGGGAACATTTCATGTGTCTCGAGAACTGGTCCAAGTGTTGTAAGAGGTGCTTTTTCTACATCATCAACAAAAATAACCGCATGCGGATTTCCCATTGAAACAGCTGTAAATGCATAACGATGATTATTGTATAAGAAGTTTTCACGAATAAATGGTGTTTCACCTTCACCAAGCATCGGTATTTCTGCACGTGTTAGACGAGGTGCTCCCATATCGATTTTTGCTAATGTCACGACACCATCTGCTACTGTTACTTCAGCCGTTACAATACCAGCTAACGTTTCAATTGTGAAAACTGTTTCTTCTACTAGTTTATGCTCATACGCATATTTCGCTACGCAGCGTAAACCGTTACCACAGCTCTTTCCTTCAGAACCATCATTATTAAACATACGCATCTTCACCGGAGCTACGTCTGAAGGGCAAATTAAAATCATCCCGTCTGCTCCAATACCAGTATTAATATTTGAAACCTTTTCGGCCACAAGGGCTAAATCTTCTTCAGGAATTTGCTCTTCAAACATATTTACATATATATAACTATTGCCAAGACCATGCATTTTTGTAAAAGAAAATTGGCTCATTTATATTCACTCCAAAAATAATTTGTTATGTTAAGTATAAAATGCATGCTTTTAGAACACAATATGAATGTCCCCCGTTTCTCATATTTGACAACGTTTGGCAATGAGCCACTCTTACACAATTTGTGTAAGAAAAAAGCCCTTCTAAAAAGGGCCTTTTTTTATTTATCCTACTATTTTCGATTGGGGAAGACTAATACTCAGTATTAGTCTTCCCCACGAAATAAAGTTTTATCTAATGAAAAAGGTGCTGCTAATTCGCAACACCTTAAAACATTGGATTTTCATCCAAATACTCATATACATTATTAACAAGCTCTTCTACTGTTGCACCTTGTACAACTTCACCATTTACAAGTGCAAATGGTCCTTCAAAACAAATGCCACAATATCCTAAACAACCATACTCCATTACATCTAAATTCGGATCTTTTTCTAATTTTTCTAGAGCTGCTTGTGAACCACTTGCAAGGTTACCTACACAAAATTCAATTAATGGTTTAATCAAAATTCTCCCCCCTGTACTACAAAACAAATTACCTTTTCACTTTATCTATAAGAAGAAAACTAAGCTGTTTCTTGTTGTTTTCGTTACACAGTCTAAACTATTTAGTTACTTCATTACTTCACTTCAAAGTAGATGATTTCTTCTATATAACATGCTACTTACAATGAAAGAGTAACTTAAAAAGAAAAACAGTTTACTTTTCTTCTTATTGTACAACAGAGTATTCATTCATGCATTGTTATTTGTTCACAAATTCGATATAATTTGATTGAGTAAAGTCAAAATATTTTATTAATATAAAATTTTATGATTAGGGGATATTTCAACAGAAAAGGGGTAATCCATCATGAAACACCTCGTAATACTAGGTGGCGGCTACGGTGGAATGAGAATTCTGCAAAGGCTACTTCCAAGCAACCAACTTCCAGATGATGTACAAGTGACATTAATCGACAAAGTACCATATCATTGCTTCAAAACTGAATATTATGCATTAGTTGCGGGTACTATTTCAGAAACGCATATTCGTATACCGTTTCCTGAACACCCACGCCTCAATATTCAATACGGCACAGTAACAAATATTGACCTCGAAGAAAAAGCTGTTCATCTTGATGGCGGCGAAGCGATCCAATATGATGATTTAATTATCGGACTTGGCTGTGAAGATAAATATCATAACGTTCCTGGAGCTAGAGAATATACACATAGTCTACAATCAATTGAACAAACACGTAAGACATATGAACAATTAAATAGTCTAGAACCAAATGCAACAGTAGCTGTCGTTGGTGCTGGCTTAAGTGGCGTTGAAGTAGCAAGTGAACTTCGTGAAAGCCGTTCTGATTTAAAAATCTATTTATTTGATCGAAAAGATAGAATTTTATTCCCATATCCAGAGAAATTAAGTAGATACGTAGAAGAATGGTTTGTAAAGCATAAAGTTAACATTATACGAAACTCTAACATTACAAAAGTAGAACCAAATATTGTGTACAACCACGATGAACCACTTGAATGTGATGCAATCGTCTGGACAGCTGGTATTCAAGCAAATGAAGTTGTTCGAAACCTTCCAGTTGAACAAGATGGTAGCGGACGGGTTGTCTTAACTAAATATCATAATATTCCAAATAACGATCATGTTTACGTTGTAGGAGATTGCGCAGCACTTCCACATGCACCATCTGCCCAACTGGCTGAAGGTCAAGGAGAACAAATTGTCCAAATATTATTAAAACGTTGGAATAATGAACCACTCCCGGATGAACTACCTGTTATTAAATTAAAAGGTGTTCTAGGATCTCTTGGTAAGAAGCACGGCTTTGGTCTACTAGCAAACCAACCATTAATGGGACGTGTACCGAGATTATTAAAATCTGGTCTTCTTTGGATGTACAAATATCATAAAGGTTAATACTTTACAGGCTGTCTATGATGTAGGTAGCCTCTTTACATCAGTTTTTAAAAATTATCAGACACATCTTTCTCAATATTTATAATGATTTATTTTTCATTTTTATATTAAAAAATATTGATAAACATTGTATGCTATTTGTAAGTTGTTTTATTCTTTCCTTTAAGACCGAATTCATTCGGTCTTATTTTTTATGTGATAAATACTTTTGTAGGAGGCATTACATTCCACTTATGAACTTATCGAAACTAAACAATCGAATAGAAGCGAAAAAGAAAGAGTTGATCTATCTCGTTGAACGATACGGATTCACTCATGATAAAGTGATTTCTTTCAGCCAAGAATTAGATCGTTTACTTAACTTATTAATAAAACTCAAGACGAAGAAAAAACGTTGTTCGTTATAACCATTTTTCCCTCTTTTTTTGATACGATATAACTAGAATCAGAAAGGAGCGATTTATGTTTATATTAAAAGACGTTATATATAAAGATATACTACACATTCCTTATTTACAGATTCAAAAAGAAAAGATTACTTGTATTATCGGTGAAAGCGGAAGCGGAAAAAGCACATTACTTCGCATGTTAAACGATTTACAATCCCCAACATCCGGTACAATTGAATATAACGGAAAGTTAATTTCTGATTATTACCCTATTCAATTACGTCGTGACGTAGTTATGCTTGGGCAAACTCCACCTATTTTTGATGGAACCGTTAAAGACAACCTATTAATGGGACTTCGTCTTTCTGAAAAACCATTTCCAAATGATGATGCCCTGCGGAGTGCATTACAAACCGTTAGCTTAGACAAGCAATTAGAAGATAGCACCTCCTCATTATCCGGCGGTGAAAAACAAAGACTTGCCTTTGCACGTATCGTACTTATGGATCCGCCTGTCTATTTATTAGATGAACCCACTTCAGCATTAGACAGTGATACAGAACGCCGCGTTATGAAACAATTTACTGAACTAGCACGAAAAAAGAAAAAAACAGTTATCTTCATCACACACTCGCAACAACTTCCAGAAGAAATTGCAGATGATATTATTGAAATTAGCAAAACAAAGGGTGCAACTAGAAAGGAAGTGCTCTCAGTTGAAGGGCGTTATTGAACTCCAAATTTGGCAACTTGCAGCTGCCTATATTTTCATTCTTATTTTAATTGGACTTGTAAAATTAAAAGGAATACCTCGCGAAAAACAAATCGCGCTCGCAACATTCCGTATGACCATTCAGCTCGTACTTGTTGCATATGTCCTTACATACGTATTTGAAAACAGTAATCCATTTTATACAATCGCTCTCATCACTTCTATTACTACCTTTGCAATTTTTAATATTTATAAACGAGTTAACATCCCAATGTCTAAAGAATTAAAACGAGTAGCCGCCCTTTCCATGGTCGCCGGATCAATTGGGCCACTTCTACTATTTATCTTTGTTATTATCGGTCATGACCCTTGGTATGCTCCGCAATATATCGTCCCTATTACAGGAATGTTAGTTGGGAATGCCATGACTGGTGTTTCTCTTGGTGCAAATACGTTCTTAAATAATATGAAATCGCAAAGAGGTCAAATTGAAGGTGCACTTATGCTCGGCGCAACACCGAAAGAAGCTGCTGCTCCGCTCATTCGAGACGCTTTTGACTCTGCTATTTTACCAACAATTAATTCTATGGTCGGAATGGGAATTATAAGCTTACCAGGCATGATGACTGGTCAAATATTATCCGGTGTATCACCATTCACAGCCATTCAATATCAAATCGCCATCATACTCGGTATTTCTGGAAGTACTGCCTTTGCTGTCATTATTTTTTTACAGCTTGGATATAAAACGTTCTTTAATAAGCGATGTCAGTTGAAAGAGGTTGACTATGATGCGAGGTAAATAGTAACTTTCGCTCAGTAAATGCTGCATCGTTCTCGGTGAGTGAAATTATATTAACGATTTTTTCAATATATCTATCATAACTTGCAATATATCAACGATTTTTCAAATATATCTATCATAACTCAGAATATATCAACGATTTTGTACGAAATATCGATTTACCGACAAAAAGTGACATAATAAAAAGAGGAGGCTATTCGCCTCCTCTTCTATTTACTTATGCCTTCTTAACGAACTGTGATTTTAACTTCATAGCTCCGAAACCGTCGATTTTGCAATCGATATCGTGATCGCCATCAACTAGACGGATACTCTTTACTTTCGTACCGATCTTCACAACTGAAGAAGTTCCTTTTACTTTTAAATCTTTAATAACAGTAACAGCATCGCCATCTTGAAGAACGTTTCCGTTCGCATCTTTTACAACTTTTGCACCATCATTGTTTTCAGCTTCTGCTTCTTGGCCCCACTCATGAGCACATTCTGGACATACGAAAAGAACGCCATCCTCATACGTATATTCTGAATTACATTTTGGACAATTTGGTAAAGTAGCCATAAATTCATTTCCTCCGTTCATTATTTATACGTAAAAATCAAAATTGATGTTTACATCTCGATAAATAAAATTTGTATAGCATTTCTTTATAGTGCCATAGTCTCACGTTATTGACAACCCTACCTCAAATTCTCATTTTTTATTGTATTTTACAAAATTTCAATTTGTATGCCGTTTTTCTATTTGCTCTTCTACTAATTTTAAAAATCTTCGTTGTGCATTTTTATTTTTTACGAGCAATCGAACTCTTAGCTTACTTTGTAAATATGAGCGAACTTTGTAGTTCGTAATAAATAACTTTCGATACTTCTCGTCTTCATATATCATTCGAAACCATTCATACTGCTGCAAGTAACGTATGTTAACATCAATCTTTTTCGTGTGTAAACCCGTACTTAAACTAATAGATCCTATTAGAGCTTCTATTAATGCTGAAATCATTTCTCTCCCCCTAATAAACAAAAGAAGAACCTTCACAAGATTCTTCTTTTCAAAATGAACGAGTTCTCTCTAGAAACCCAAATTATTTTCTTCAATGTAAATTTGATATTCTTCCACTTCTTCTTCACTTAACTTCTTATTATTTTCATATACCTCTTGCCACTCGAAATAATCTTCATCGAAATAAACAGCAAATTTAATTTTCACGTTTTTCTTCTCTGTATAATCATAACCAGTAAACTCTACTACGTCATAATCTTTTTCTTTCTTAACAAACTTCCAAGTTGGATTATCAGTCATAATCTCTAAAGTAACCCCTTCACCACTTGAACGAACAACGTTTTTAATATTCGGTTCAGTTGGTAAAAAGGACAGCCCGAGCGCAGCTAACCCAAACACAATCCCGACTATAACCTGTAAACCAATCATACCAGCAATACTTACGCCACCCTTTGATTGTAAGAAATACGCCTTCTCATGATCAGACGAATCTTCTCCCTTACGAAAAACACGAACAGCATGCTTGTAATATAAACGGTTTCCTTGCCATCCAGTAAATATCATCATTCCTAATTGAAGAGCTAAATTAAATGTTACATAAATACCATCTGGAATATCTATAAAAGGGGGTATAACTATACTAGGTATAGCCAATAACGCAAATATAATAAATAACTTATACATTTTTCGATAAGCTAACCAAAAAGTTGGGAAGAAAAAGGCTACCCAATTCCATGTATTCCCTTGCGCTGGATTTTCTACTTTCCCCCACTTAAAGTCATAATAAGCTGTATTCTTTTGAACAACTTTATGTAATTCTTGTGGAGAAATCGTTTCTTTTAAAACAGTGTCCTTCACGTACATCATCCTTTTCTTATTTCTATATACATTTATTGTATATGCACAAAATGAAGGAATCTAACAAAAAGTACACATATTTCATAAAAATGAACGGAAATCGAATATATTCCGACAATTATCCGTTTCTTATTTCATTTTACTTTTAAATATATTAAAATAATCATGTATCATATATTTAATACACTAAGTTAATTATTTTATATATTCACTAAAAAGGATGCATCAAAATCATTTTTATACATCTTTTTTAGTGAATATATACTACTATTTTAAAACAAACATCTCGACTTAAAAGAGCTCACAAATTAGCCTTCTACTATTTCAAACATATTTCCACTTACACAACTCATGAATAGTTCATTATTAACTTCCTCTGCATAATGTTTCACATGAAACTATCAACATTCCGGGTTACCTTTCTACTATTTTCGACTGGTTTCAAACGTGGACATCTTATGAAAATTTAGTGGAAATAAATATACATTCCATTACTCCGGTACTAGCTGTCGTTCCAATATTAGAAGAAAAAGCGTTTCTACTTCTTACTTGTTTTTCTTTCTACAAATTAAAACAGTACGAACAAGCTAATCGCTACTTACAGCAATATTTACATTGCACCGTGCATCTGAATACTAAGGAAAAAGAGCCCATATTCTTTCACGAAGTTGATATGTATATGAAAAAACTAGTAGAAAGCGCAATGTAATTTCACATTGTGCTTTCTACTAGTGCTTTATATTCTTCTTGTAACTTTTTAAATCAGAAATATTTTATCCCCCCTACAACTCCCAAGTAATATTCATTTCTTCAAATGACTCCTTACTAACTTCCAATCCTTCGCTATCTTCCGTTCCAATCATTGCTACTTCTTCTTTAGACAACTTAATTTCCTCATTTGGCCTTTGGATTTTTTTCTCATACACGAGTTGTAAAAGCTCTATTTGTTCCTCTGTCAGTTCATACTCTTCTTCCAGTCTTTCCATTGCTGATTCTGTATCAAGTAATGGAATTTCTAATAAGAATCCACCGTGCTCTTCCATCTCTTCAAATGAATCAATTGAATACGCACCACTATCCTCAATCCAAAATGCAGTTGTAATAAAAGGAACTGTTTCGCCTTCTACTTCTTCTAATACGTATTGAAGTGCTTCTTCTTTCGCAATATCTATTACTTCCGAAGGTGCCCCTTCAAAATAACTTTTCGCATCAATCCACTCATCCATTCTCTCACTATTCACATCTTGAAGACATACAATCGTGTAATTCGGATGAAACGTAATTGCCCCTTGTCCGCCTTGGCTATCTTGCATACTATAGTTAAATCCATCCCATGAACTTTCATGTGAGAAATCTGGACAATGCGCTACATTAATTGCATGGGCAATCGAATTTAAAACGCATCCTTTCCATAATTGTTCTCTATCTATATGTAATTTATATTTACTCATCATCTTCCCCCATGCACATATTTTTTTCTATTATTTTTCCTCTACACAATACTTGTAAATACTTTTCTATCTACTACAAAATAAAAAAGACAATACCCCCCACTGTATTGTCCATTTTCTTCCCTACCATTTCTCTCTACACATCTCAATTAAATGCAGTAAGTACCTCTTCGTCATATCTGCCCTTCTCCACCTTGAGATCATTCGCTTTTCTTTTGGGTTCTGCCGTATTCTAGCTACTTCTTTTAATAAAAGCTCCCATTCTTCCGCTGAACGTTCTGACAAGTATTGCAAGCCTCTATCTTTTGAAACGATTGTTTTATGATCTAGTGTATATAAAATACGTCCCATCGTAACGACAGCTGATTCTACCCACCCTTCTATAAAAAATAAATATGGCTTCTTCGCCTTTTCACTCCAGTACTGTTCTACGTTATATTTCATCGTATTTACTACATCATTCCATTGTATTTGTAGCGGAAGATCTTCTGCTTCTTTTCCGGTAACTGTAATGCCTTGATTTTTCAACGTCCACCATGTGACCGCATTAATGTCCCAATGACCAACATTAGCTTTACCATCTGCACAATACACGTACTCGTTCATTTCATCATTGTATTTCCCTAAGTCAGCAAGCGGAATATACATACCGTCCATTCTTTTACCTAGCATATTATCACTAAGTTTCTTATGTAGTTCCACAAGCTGCTGTTTTTCAGCTCCATTCACGGAATCATTTATCACTGTAACAAAATCAACATCGCTCGTTTCCTTATGAAATGCACCTAGTGCGATGGATCCGTAAATATATACCCCGACTATTTTTTCATCCAAAAAAATTTCTTTTAATTCTACTGTGTACCGCTCCATTAACTGCTCTACTTCCGTTGGTAACGCATGCTTCACTCCATTTTTCATATCTATCCCTCCAATAAAAAAAGCCTTTGCAAATTCGCAAAGACTTCTTGTTTTATAAATATTTCTCGATTTCTTCGTAAACATCCTTCAAACGAGGATTTCCTTCTCCAACAATTTCTCCATTTACAAGAACGACCGGATAAAATAAATCTTCTTCCACTACGCGCTCTGCGAATGCTTTTTTATCCGCATCTTCTTGTTCTTCTTGGAAATCAATATACTCGAAATTAAATTTATTTTCTTGTCCTTCATATTTACGACCAATTGCCGCTTGTAACCACTCAAACGTTTCTGTTGAAGATGGCATTCCAACGCAGCTCGCACAAATTACTTTCGTCCCATACACTTGAACATTAACCATTTCTTCTCCCCCACTTCTTGTCCCAACAGTATATTCAGATGTCTTATTACATAAGCACATCATTTTACAAACTTATTCCATACCCCATGCCTATCCACTTAAGAATGGAAACACAATGAACTTTCGTTCATATAACCAAAAAACTCTCGAAATATTTGGTATCTTTAAAAATGGGCATACCAAATAAACCT
>NZ_JBPWAP010000093.1:0-14967 GCF_051776705.1 Bacillus cereus group sp. BceL291
ATTTATCTACAATTTTAGACGGCTCAACTAATGAAATTTTAGCTTACCATGTTTCAGAACAGATGACATTAGAGCTCGTAACGACAACTCTCCATAAACTAAAAAGGAATCCGCGGATTCGATTGACTGAAGGTGCTTATATTCATTCAGATCAAGGATCCCACTACACAAGCCCTACCTATCAAAAGCTAGTTAAAAAGCTAAACCTAGGACAATCCATGTCAAGAAGAGGAAACTGTTGGGATAACGCCCCACAAGAATCATTTTTTGGTCATCTGAAAGATGAAGCTCATATAAAACCTTGCGTGTCCTTTAATGAATTGAAACAAGAGATTAAGAAATATATGACGTATTATAATCATTATAGATATCAATGGAATTTAAAAAAGATGACTCCTGTTGGATACAGAAATCATCTTCTTGATGTTGCCTAACTTTTTTCAAAATGTCCTTTACAAAGGGTACAGATTAAAATGGATATATGCTTTTCTTTTATTCTTGCCCTACACGTTTCACTTCTACATTTTTAATACGTTCACGTACAACGTGACTTGCCATAATTAAGCCTGCCACAGATGGTACGAATGCATTTGATGAAGGCGGTAATTTCGCTTTACGAATTTTTGCATTTTCGTCTGGTACGATTTCTTTACGTACTTCTTCACGAATTACGATTGGGTTTTCGTCAGAGAAGACAACTTTTACACCTTTTTTAATACCCTCTTTACGAAGCTTCGTACGAATGACTTTCGCAATCGGATCTGTGTGTGTTTTAGAAATGTCCGCAATACGGAAACGAGTTGGGTCCATTTTATTTGCTGCACCCATACATGAGATAATTTTAATTTTACGACGTAAACATTGTTTAATTAAATGGATTTTGAACGTAATCGTATCAGATGCATCCACTACGAAATCTAAACCGTGTTTAAAGAACTCTTCATATGTTTCATCTGTATAAAACATTTCTAGTCCAATTACTTCACATTCCGGATTAATGTCTGCAATACGCTCTTTCATTAATTCTACTTTTGAACGTCCTACAGTAGATACTAAAGCGTGAATTTGACGGTTTACGTTTGTAATATCTACAACGTCTTTATCAACTAATACGAGACGTCCTACTCCAGAACGCGCTAACGCTTCAGCTGAAAATGAACCTACGCCGCCAATTCCTAAAATACCGACTGTACTATTTTTTAATATTTCAAGTCCTTCTTTACCGAAGGCTAATTCATTACGTGAAAATTGATGTAACATTCAGCTCTACACTCCTATTACAAAAATGGTCTACCATGTATTCTAGCGTTTTTCCGACTATTTGTATAGAAAAAGTTATAGAATTCCTAAAAATACATATTTCGAAAATGAAAACATAGACCAGAATTTCATTTCTTCCTAAATACACGTTTAAAAAAGAGGATTCAGAGAACCGAGCAGATCGAGGCGCTGAAGCCAGGAGGAGCACAGTGTAGAAATACTACTCGAGCACCGGACTGGCGAAGCAACGATGAGATGCGACAGTTATCTGAACCGGACTTTTTAAACTTCCTTTCAATACACGTTTAAAAAAGAGGATTCAGAGAACCGAGCAGATCGAGGCGCTGAAGCCAGGAGGAGCGCAGTGTAGAAAAATACTACTCGAGCACCGGACTGGCGAAGCAACGATGAGATGCGACAGTTATCTAAACCGGACTTTTTAAACAACCTCTCAAAAAAAGTCTAGACGGTTATAGTATAACCATCTAGACCCTATTCTTACTTCTCTTCTTTTAAGCTTAATTTTAAGTTTAACTCTTCAAGCTGTGCTTCTGCAACTGGGCTTGGAGCTTCTGTTAATAAGCAGCTTGCGCTTGCTGTTTTCGGGAATGCAATTGTATCACGAAGGTTCGTACGGCCTGCAAGCAGCATAACAAGACGATCTAAACCTAATGCAATACCGCCGTGTGGTGGTGTACCGTATTCGAATGCTTCTAATAAGAATCCGAATTGCTCTTGCGCTTCTTCTTGTGAGAATCCAAGTGCTTTAAACATTTTTTCTTGTACGTCACGCTCGTAAATACGAAGTGATCCACCACCAAGCTCATAACCGTTTAATACAAGGTCATATGCTTGTGCACGTGCTTTTTCTGGTGCTGTTTCTAGTAACTCAACGTCTTCACGGAATGGCATTGTGAATGGGTGGTGAGCTGCGAAGTAACGATCTGCATCTTCATCGTACTCAAGAAGTGGCCAATCAGTTACCCATAGGAAGTTAAATTTACTTTCATCAATTAACTCAAGCTCTTTACCTAGACGTAAACGAAGTGCGCCTAAGCTATCTGCAACAACGCTCTTCTTATCTGCTACGAATAGTAATAAGTCGCCAGCAGTAGCCTCTAATGTGCTCATTAACACATTTGCATCTTCTTCACCGAAGAATTTTGCAATCGGTCCTTTTAAACCGTCTTCTTCAACTTTAAGCCAAGCTAAACCTTTTGCACCGTATACTTTCACGAATTCAGTTAATGCATCGATGTCTTTACGAGAATATTTACTTGCAGCACCTTTTGCATTGATTGCTTTTACTTGTCCGCCGCTTTCTACAGCACTTGTAAACACTTTAAAGCCACAACCTGCTGCAAACTCAGATAAGTCTGTTAGTTCCATTTCAAAGCGTGTATCTGGCTTATCAGAACCGTAGCGAGCCATTGCATCAGCATATTTCATACGAGGGAATGGTGCACTAACTTCTACACCTTTTGCATCCTTCATAACTTTCGTCATCATACGCTCCATCATATCTAAAATTTCATCTTGTGTTAAGAATGAAGCTTCGATATCGATTTGCGTGAATTCCGGTTGACGATCCGCACGTAAATCTTCATCACGGAAACAACGTGCTACTTGATAGTAACGCTCAAATCCGCCGACCATAAGAAGCTGTTTAAATAACTGTGGTGACTGTGGTAATGCATAGAATTCACCATCATGTACACGACTTGGCACTAAATAGTCACGAGCTCCTTCTGGCGTGCTTTTCGTTAAAATTGGTGTTTCTACTTCTAAGAACTCTTCTGTGTCTAAGAAGTTACGAATTGTTTTCGTTACGTCATGACGCATTTTGAATGTGTTAAACATTACTGGACGACGTAAGTCTAAATAACGATATTTTAAACGCACATCTTCTGATGCATCTGTATCATCAGCAATGATGATTGGCGTTGTTTTCGCTGCATTTAGTACATTTACTTTCGTTGCTTGTACTTCAATACGACCAGTTGCCATATTGTCATTAATTGCGCCTTCACCACGTTCAACAACTGTACCTTCTACGTGTAATACGTATTCGCTACGAATTGTTTCTGCTACTTCTAACGCTTCTTTTGATGTTTCTGGGTTAAATACAACTTGCACGATACCTGTACGGTCACGTAAGTCGATAAAGATTAATCCACCTAAGTCACGGCGTTTTTGTACCCAACCTTTTAATTGAACTGTTTGTCCAACAGCTTCTACTGTTACTTTTCCACATGCATGTGTTCTTTCAGCCACTGTAAGTTCCCCCTATATTAATTTCTCTGCTACGTATGAAGCAAATACATCTAACGCTACTTCTTCTTGTTCACCTGTTGCCATATCTTTTAAGTTAATGATGCCTTTATCTAGCTCATCTTCTCCTAATACAGCTACAAATTTCGCCTTTAGACGATCTGCTGATTTAAATTGTGCTTTCATTTTGCGATCTAAATAATCTTTTTCAACTGACAATCCAGCTTTACGAAGATCGAACGCAACTTTTGCAGCATGGTCTTTCGCTTTTTCGCCAAGCGCCACAACGTAACAATCAATGCTATGTTCAAGTGGTAATTCAATGTTTTCAGCTTTTAGCGCCATAATTAAACGTTCAATACTCATTGCAAAACCGATACCTGGCATTTCTGGTCCACCGATTTCTTGTACAAGTCCGTTATAACGGCCACCACCGCTTAATGTAGTGATCGCACCGAAACCTTCTGCCTCACTCATAATTTCAAAAACAGTGTGTTGGTAGTAGTCTAAACCACGCACTAAGTTCGGATCTTTTTCAAACGGAACATCCATCATCGTTAATAGTTCTTGAACTTTGTCGTAGTATATTGCTGAATCTTCGTTTAAGTATTCTGTAATAGATGGTGCTGTTCCCATTAATTCATGGTTACGGTCCTTCTTACAGTCTAAAATTCGAAGTGGATTCTTTTCTAAGCGAGATTGACAGTCAGAACAGAATTCGCCGATACGTGGCTCAAAGTGTGCGATTAATGCATCACGGTGTGCTTGACGGCTCGCTGCGTCACCTAAACTGTTTAATACAACTTTAATATTTTTTAAGCCCATGCCGCGGTAAAATTCAACAGCAAGTGCAATTACTTCTGCATCAATTGCAGGGTCATTACTGCCGATTGCTTCGATACCGAATTGTACGAATTGACGATAGCGACCTGCTTGTGGTCTTTCATAACGGAACATTTGACCGATATAGTATAATTTCGTTGGTTGTGTTGCATCACCAAACATTTTATTTTCAACATAAGAACGTACAACAGGTGCAGTACCTTCTGGACGTAATGTTAAGCTGCGCTCTCCACGATCTTGGAATGAGTACATTTCTTTTTGTACGATATCTGTCGTATCACCAACACCGCGTAAAAATAGCTCAGTGTGCTCAAAAATTGGTGTACGAATTTCTTTATAATTGTAACGACGGCAAATTTCGCGTGCTTGCCCTTCGATATACTGCCATAACTCAACAGTGCCTGGAAGAATATCTTGCGTTCCGCGTGGGATTTGAATAGACATATTCAGTTCCTCCTCAAATTGTTTTAATCTTAATAAAAATAAAAAAACTCCCGCCTCTACTGTTTAAACAGTAGGGACGAGAGTATTATACCCGTGGTGCCACCCTAATTGAAGCACGTATGCTTCCACTTTTTTAATAACGCTTAAATGTGCGTTCATCCCTACTAAGCGTATATGCCGTTCAAGTTGAAACCTCTAGAGTGTCATTCAATCAGTCATCATGCAGAAATGTTTTCAGCCTAAGACATTCCTTCTCTTTCCATGTGTGTCTCATTTACTCTTCTCTATCAACGGTTATATTCATATGTAAATATAAAATTACTATACGTTTGTTAAGTAGGATTGTCAAGTGCTCTAAGAACGTTCAATCTGCTTCTTTAAACGCTTTACATCTTGAAGAGAAATCCCAAACTCGGAAGCAAGCTCCATTGAAGTATTGTTTTGCTCTTTTGAAATAAAATCATGAAAATTCACGTTAAATAGTTGATTTGCACCATTTGTAACAGAATGCCCTTTTTCATTCATACGCATACGTATATCCCTCACATTCAATATGGATGTTTTACTTTTTATTGTTCCATATTGATGGGAGAGTTATACATAACCGAAACTGCTATTAATTCCAAATAAATGAACAAAACATACAACAATGTATAAAAAAGAGAGGATTATATAACCCTCTCTTTTTTATCAACACTATTTACTTTCTACAATTAAGGTCACCGGACCATCATTGATTAAAGAAACATCCATCATTGCTCCGAACTTCCCTGTTTCCACATGTAATCCTTGTTTACGAACTTCTTCATTAAAGAAATCGTATAAACGCTCTGCATAATCAGGTTTCACAGCATCCATAAAGTTTGGACGTCTTCCCTTGCGGCAATCTCCGTATAATGTGAATTGCGAAATAGATAGAACTTGTCCTTCTACATCAAGTACAGAATGATTCATCTTTCCGCTCTCATCTTCAAAAATACGTAAGTTTGCAATTTTTTCCGCAATGTAAGTTGCATCTTTTTCTGTATCTTCGTGCGTAATGCCAACTAGTAATGTTAAACCGAACGGAATTTGTCCTACGATCTCACCGTCTACTGTGACAGACGCTTTCTTTGATCGTTGTAAAACAACTCTCATCTTTCTACACTCCCTATTAATGCATCATGCGTCGTACTGCATAAATTTCTGGAACGCGTTTAATGCGTTCTACTACTTTTTTCAAGTGTTGTAAGTTACGAATCGAGATTGACATATTAATTGTTGCCATCTTATTACGGTCACTTCTACCAGAAACAGCTGAAATGTATGTTTTCGTCTCTGTAACAGCTTGCAGTACTTCATTTAATAAACCGCGGCGATCGTAACCTGAAATTTCAATATCAACGTTATACTCTATTTCTTTTTCAGGGCTACCTTCCCACTCAACTTCTAATAAACGTTCTATCGCTTCTTCTGTATGAACATTTACACAATCACGGCGGTGAATCGATACACCTCGGCCTTTCGTAATATACCCAACGATATCATCACCCGGAACTGGGTTACAGCATTTCGATAAACGGATTAATAAATTATCAGCACCGCTTACCTTTACACCAGAATCCCATTTTCGAATTTTCATCGGTTTACGAACTTCTTTGACTTCAACAATTTCTTCTTCTTCGCGTTGCTTGCGGAACTTGTCCGTTAGTCGCGTAACAATTTGCGAAGCTGTAATTCCGCTATATCCAACTGCTGCAAACATATCTTCTTCATTTGCAAAGTTAAATTTCTCCGCGACGCGTTTTAAGTTATCAGGCGCTAATACTTCTTTCATCTCATACTCTAGACCACGTACTTCCTTTTCAACAAGTTCACGGCCTTTTTCAATATTTTCGTCTCTACGTTGTTTCTTAAAGAATTGACGAATTTTATTTTTCGCATGAGATGTTTGAGCAAGTTTTACCCAATCTTGACTTGGGCCATATGAATGTTTCGACGTTAAAATTTCAATGATATCGCCGGTTTTTAATTTATAATCCAGCGTCACCATTTTCCCGTTTACTTTTGCACCAATTGTTTTATTCCCAATTTCCGAATGGACACGATACGCGAAATCAATTGGAACCGATCCAAGTGGTAATTCCATTACATCGCCTTTCGGTGTAAAGACGAATACCATGTCAGAGAATAAATCAATTTTTAATGACTCCATAAATTCTTCTGCATTAGAAGCTTCATTTTGCCATTCTAATATTTGACGGAACCACGTGAGTTTCTTCTCTAATGTACCTGTTGTTTCTGCTGTTTTTCCTTCTTTGTATGCCCAGTGTGCCGCGATCCCGAATTCTGCAATTTCGTGCATTTCTTTCGTACGAATTTGCACTTCAAGTGGATCACCTTTCGGTCCAATTACAGTCGTATGAAGAGATTGATATAGATTTGCTTTTGGCATTGCAATATAATCTTTAAAACGACCTGGCATCGGCTTCCAGCACGTATGAATAATTCCAAGCACTGCATAACAATCTTTAATACTATTTACAACGACACGTACAGCTAATAAATCGTAAATTTCATTGAACTGTTTATTTTGCAGTGCCATTTTACGATAAATACTGTAAATATGTTTCGGTCTTCCAGAGATCTCAGGTTGAATTGCAACTTCTTTTAATTTCTCACGAATACCAGTCATTACTTCGTCTAAGTATTCTTCACGTTCTGCACGTTTACGCTTCATTAAATTTACAATACGATAATATTGTTGTGGATTTAAATAGCGAAGTGACGTATCCTCTAGCTCCCATTTAATAGTACTAATTCCGAGTCTATGTGCTAAAGGTGCAAAGATTTCTAGCGTTTCATTCGCTATGCGACGCTGCTTCTCTTGAGGCAAATGTTTCAATGTACGCATGTTATGAAGACGATCAGCTAGTTTAATTAAAATAACTCGAATATCTTGAGCCATTGCAATAAACATTTTGCGATGGTTTTCTGCTTGTTGTTGTTCGTGAGATTTATATTTGATCTTCCCAAGCTTCGTAACACCATCAACAAGCATAGCAATTTCTTTGTTAAATTCCCGTTCAATATCTTCTAACGTAATCTCTGTATCTTCCACTACATCATGTAAGAAACCTGCTGATACCGTAGCTGGATCCATGTGTAAATCAACTAAAATACCTGCAACTTGAATTGGATGAATAATATACGGTTCACCCGATTTTCTGTATTGTTCGCTATGCGCATCGCGTGCATATTCATAGGCACGTGCTACTAGCTCAATATCTTCATCCACTAAATATTGACTTGCTTTCTCGAGTACCTGTTCAGCTGTTAGTACCTGCTCATTTGCCATCGAATCACCTTTTATTGAAAATTGACTTTATCTTTATTTAATAGAATAAATTATATTCTATCATTATAACCCAATGATTGTGAATTGTGAAAAGGAAAAGATTTTACTGACATTTCACCATGATTTTTTGTTCAATTATACAAAAGTACCCGCTCCTCTCCAAGAGATTCACGGGTACTTTTTATCACCGTAGTTTTACCTATATAGTGATTAGTATTTTTCTAATACTAATACATCGTAACCATCTAACATTTTACGACCATCTAAGTAAGTAAGCTCTACTAAGAATGCAATCCCTGCTACAACTCCGCCAAGTTCTTCAACTAGCTTAATTGTCGCTTCGATAGTTCCACCTGTAGCTAATAGGTCATCTGTAATTAATACGCGTTGACCTGGCTTAATTGCATCTTTATGGATTGTTAAAACATCTTTACCATATTCTTTACCGTAGTCAACTGTAATTACTTCACGTGGTAATTTTCCTAATTTACGAACTGGCGCAAATCCTACTTCTAACGCATAAGAAACTGGGCAACCGATAATGAAACCACGAGCTTCTGGTCCTACTACAACATCGATATCTCTTTCTTTTGCGTATTCAACGATTGCATCTGTTGCTGCTTTGTATGCTTTACCGTCATTCATTAAAGGTGTAATGTCTTTAAACACAATACCTTCTTTCGGATAATCCGGTACAATTGCGATATGTTGCTTGAAATCCATATTTCTGAATCCTCCTCAGATCTAAAAGGTTTGTAAATACAAATCCTTTACCCTAACTGTTCTACTTCTTTATGATTACGAATCGTTTCAAACCATGTATA
Source organism: Bacillus cereus group sp. BceL291 (assembly GCF_051776705.1). Classification (NCBI taxonomy): domain Bacteria; kingdom Bacillati; phylum Bacillota; class Bacilli; order Caryophanales; family Bacillaceae; genus Bacillus; species Bacillus cereus group sp. BceL291. The sequence goes on from NZ_JBPWAP010000093.1 coordinate 8,980, forward strand.
TAGTTGCTGATATGTGCTATAAACCAATTCTTTTTCTAATTGTAAGTGGTTCATTTTCTCACGATATGTGTTCGATTCAATTAAATCACGCTTTTGTTTTTTGTCTGCCATAAAAATGACGCCATCTTTTATTGTAACAAATTCTAACTCAAAAAACACCTGTGTCATAAAATTTACTGTATCTTTTGACCAACCTTTATGACGACATAGTTGTTCTCCATATTGTCTTAAAGAAAATGGTGTTTTTTGGTTTAAGAAAGAATAATACCATTTAAAGTGTTCTCTCGTAGGAACTGTACTAAATAAGTGGTTATTCTCTTGATAAAATAGCGTATAAATTCGCGCTGGGAATCCTGCCTTAAATAACTCACGTAATTCATCGGTTCCTTTTGGTAAATCAAGTAACACGATATATTGATCATCTAAATGCGTTACTTCTGAAGCATGCATGAGCTTTTCTTTATAGCTCTCTAAAGAAAATTTATTCAATACCTCTTCAGAAAAATACACCATTGTTATTTTTTCTTTCGGAAGTTCTGCTAAATTTGCTTCTGCATTACGCATACTACGCCAATCAAATAATTGCCACGCCTCTACAGCAATATCTTGTACCATTAGTTGTGGCTTCTTAAAATTATTCCATTCATTGATGGATGCTTCTCCTATTACAGATACTTTTGCAACTGGAGAGATTTCTTTAGCATATGCACCAAAACCAAATCCAATTGTATCCAGTGTTGCTTGTCCATCACGAAGAGCCATTTTTAAATGAGAACCATCTGATCCGATTGCGCGAATGCTTTCTAACTCTGCATCTTTTACTGCAATACGTGGTTTCGGATTTCCAATACCAAACGGGGCTAGTTTTTGCATATCTTCAATTGCCGCTAGCGTTACATCCTCTACTTTGCAAAAAACATCAACTGCTGTAATTGGAATAAAATCTTCTTCTGTTAAAATCGCATCTGCTTGTTCATTTAATCGGCGACGTAATTCATCTACATCATTCATATGTAGCGTCATTCCCGCTGCCATCGGATGCCCTCCGAAGTGTGGCAATAACTCTCTACAATCTGATAAGTTTGCAAACAAATCAAATCCTGCAATACTACGTGCTGAGCCTTTTGCTGTTTCTTTTATAGGATCGATGCTTAATACAATCGTCGGACGATAAAAACGTTCAACTAATTTAGAAGCAACAATTCCAATTACCCCTGGGTTCCAGCCTTCTTTTGCAAGTACTAATACTTTGTTTTCTTCTGGCGGGAATTTATTTTCAACTTCAGCGATAGCTTCTTCTGTAATTTGCTTTACAATATCTTTTCGCAGTTTGTTCAGCTCATCAATTTCTTCGGCCAACTCTTTCGCTTCCTCTGGATCATCTGATAATAAAAGGTGTACAGCCGGCGCAGCATCTTCTAAACGCCCAACCGCATTAATACGAGGTGCAATTGAGAAGCCAATACTCTCTTCTGTAATTTCACTTTGCGAAACGTTAGCAACTTTAAACAATGCCTTCAAACCAATATTTCTCGTCATACGCATATGTTTTAAACCGCGTTTCACTAGCAACCTATTTTCACCATGAAGTGATACTAAATCGGCTACTGTACCAATTACTGCAATCTCTAATAAATGTTCTGGTACACGGCCTAATAGTGCATGCGCAACTTTAAACGCAACACCTACACCAGCTAAATAGTGAAACGGATATACGCCACCTTCTAATTTCGGATGTATAATCGCAAGCGCTTCTGGCAATTCTGGCGGTGGCTCATGGTGATCTGTAATAATTAGATCTATTCCAAGCTCTTTCGCTACATTCGCTTCATGTACTGCTGCGATGCCAGTGTCGACAGTAATAATCAGTGAGAAACCTGCACTATGCGCCCAACGAAATGCTTCTTCGTTCGGTCCATACCCTTCTGTAAAACGATTTGGAATGTAAAATTCTACTTCTGCACCTAATTCTTGAAGAGCAAGATATAAAACCGTCGTACTACTTACTCCGTCCGCATCGTAATCACCAAATATTAATATTTGCTCTCCATTTTGAATCGCCTTATTTACACGTTCTACCGTTCTATCCATTCCTTCTAATAAAAACGGATCATGAAATTCTTGATTTTCTGTATTTAAAAAATCTAAAATCTTATCTTCTGTATCTAGTCCTCTACCGAGGAATAATGAAACGACAAGTGGCGATAACTGTAATTTACTTGCTAATTCACTCACTCGCTCGTCATTATATTCTTTTTCTTTCCAACGCGTCTTCGGTTGTAACACGAAATCACCCCTTAACCTGTTCATTATACAAGACAGATTAAGGGGTGACAATATAATGAAAACTACGATGCAATATCTATATACTAAAATGTTAATGATGTTTAATTTGGAGAATACGGATTTATATGTACGAATACATTTTGTACATTATCTTGTTTCATAAGTATTTCTTTCACATGTTTTCCAATACGGTGTCCTTCTTCTACGGTAATGTATGGATCTACAGACACTTTAATATCGACAATAACATAATGACCATGCTCCCGTGCATATAAAGAACCAATTTTTTTCACACCATCTACTTGAAGAACGGCCTCTCTAAGCGGAATAACATCCTCCTCATGAAGAACATGGTCAAGCGTTGCATGAATTGCTTCCGCTCCAATGCTCCATGCCATTTTTACAACAAGAAGCGAAACAACTAATCCTGCAATCGGATCAGCATATACAAGCCAGTCTATACCAAGCTTACCACCGAGTATAGCTGCACAAATACCGATTAAAGCTGCAATTGAAGAAAACACATCCGAACGGTGCTCATATGCATTTGCAATAATTGCATCACTATTTACCCTTTTCCCTAATCGGAATTTATATTGAAACATTCCTTCTTTCACGACGATTGAAAGAACAACAGCAAAAATCGTAATTCCTTTCGGCGGTTCTAGTTCTTGCGAAAAAGCTTTTATAGATGAAATCGCGATTTCAAGTCCCACAATAAATAATAATACCGCAACAATAATCGCTGAAATCGATTCCGCTTTACCATGACCATACGGATGATCTTCATCAGGTGGCTGCTTTGCCGCTCGCAATCCAAAAAGTACAGCTAGCGAACCAATTACATCTGATGCAGAATGCACGGCATCCGCTAATAGCGCTCTACTGTTCCCAATATAACCAATTACCGCCTTTACAATCGCTAATATAATATTACCAACGATCCCGACAATGGCACCAAACTCGGCCTGTTTAAAACGTTCATCTTTTTCCATAATTAAAATCCCTTCTTTTCTTAACCTATCTTTTTATTTTAACAAAAACAGCGATAACACCACCACTTTCTTCCATCTTCTTTCTGTTAAAAAGTTGCTATCTTATTGTATCCTCAAACGAAAAAAGAGATGCCTCATAAAGAGACATCATCTTTTCTATACTTGCGGTTCAGATTCTACTTTCTCAACCTTCTTCTTGTTTTTTCCCTTTTTCAAACGACGGTTTTCAAGCATTAACCAAATTTGAGAGGCAACGAAAACAGAAGAGTACGTACCTACAATTAATCCAACAAGTAACGCAAACGAGAAGTTACGTAGTGACTCACTACCGAAGATAAGCAGTGCAATTACTGGGAATAACACTGTTAATACGGTGTTAATCGAGCGACCAAGCGTTTGGCGAATACTTGCATTTACGATTTCTTCTAGATCTTTTATATCGCGCACTCGTTTTTTCTGTTTGTATAATTCACGGTTTCTATCAAATGTAACAATCGAGTCATTAATAGAATAACCGATGATTGTTAACACTGCAGCGATAAACGTTAAGTCTACCTCTAATTGGAAAATACTAAACATAACAACCATAACGAAAGCGTCATGTAATAATGCAAGCACTGCAGATAACGCATACGTAAATCGGAATCGAATACTTACGTATAAAATGATAACCGCAGAAGCAATCAGTACAGCGATAAATGCATTTCGTGCAATTTCTTTACCGATTGTCGGTGAAACTGTACTGATGTTTGGATCTGTACCATATTTATCGTGGAAGAATGTTTTTGTTTTCGCAATTTCATCTTTTGATAAAACACCTAATGTACGAACTGCGAAACCTTTATTGTCATCTCCAGTCGGTACAATATTTTCTTCCTTCACATCAATGTTCAATTCTTTAAAATCTTTATGAACATCAGACACCGTAACAGCTTGTTTTGATTGCAAGTCAATACGTGTACCACTCGCAAAGTCAATACCAAGATTCAATTTGAAAATTGGTAAGATAATTGCACCCGCAATTACAACTACAATCGAGAAGATAAGGAATTTATGACCGATATTTACGAAGTTAATACGATCAAATCTCGTTGGCGGATGTACTACACCTTTTGTTAATGGAATAATATCCTTTTGTTTCACACCAAAATATCCTGGTTTTTTATCAAAGTAACGGCTCTTTACAAGTAAACCTAGTAAGAAACGAGTACCGAATACGTTCGTAATAAAACCAACTAAAATACTTACGATTAAACTTGTTGCGAATCCTTTTACAGAGCTATTACCATAAACGAATAACACACCAGCTGCCGCAAGAGTTGTAACGTTTGCATCTAGAATTGTTGCTAATGAACGATGGTTACCAGCGCGGAATGCCGACATCATGGACTTACCAATTTTCAACTCTTCTTTCAGTCTCTCGTACGTAATAATATTCGCATCAACTGCGATACCTACTCCGAGCACTAACGCCGCAATACCTGGCAACGTAAGAACTGCATGCATCCAGTTAAAGACAAGTAATGTAACGAAAATGTATAAACCTAACATAATAACCGCTACAAGTCCTGGTAAACGGTAGAATACAAGCATAAATAAGAAAATAAGAGCGATACCAATCGCACTAGCGAAAATCGTTTGCTCTAACGCTTGTTGACCAAACTTCGCTCCAACAGATGTTGAATACATTTCTTTTAAATCAACAGGAAGTGCACCTGCATTTAATAAAGATGAAAGTTGTTTCGCACTTTCAACTGTGAAGTTTCCACCTACGATAGATACTTCAGCTTGGTTAAATACTTGGTTTACTGTTGCTGCTGATAAGAACTTCGGATTCGGTTTTGCAGATTCTGCTTTGTACGAATCTTTTCCTTCTTCAAAATCAAGCCAAATTACCATTAAATTCGTTGGTGGTGGCATTTTTGAAATTTTTTCAGTTACTTCACGGAATTTTTCAGCGCTCTTTAGTGTAAGACCTACGCTCGCACGGCCTTGCTCATCAAATGTTTGCTTCGCTCCGCCGCCTTTTAAATCCGTTCCGTCCATAAGAAGATTATCATCTACATCACGGAATGTTAATTTCGCTTGTGTTGATAACATTTCACGTGCTTTTTGCTGATCTTGTACACCAGCAAGCTGTACACGAATTCGATCTTGCCCTTCGATTTGAATGTTCGGCTCACTTACACCGAGAACATTGACACGATTCTCAAGAGCACCTACTGTACTTACAAGTACGTCTCGATCGATTTTGTCCCCTTTTTTGGCTGGTTTTACTTCATACAGAATTTCAAAACCACCGCGAAGGTCTAGTCCTAGACTAATTCCTTTTGCTATGTCTTTTCCTGCCGCACCAATTACTCCACCGATTAATAAAACGATGAGGAAAAAGGCGGCAATTCTCGTACCACGCTTTGCCATATGTACCCTCTTTCCGCTACTAACACTTTAAATAAATCTCTTACGATTCACTTTTACACGTGTGCATACGTCTAGTTAGTAGACTTCCTTTCTATAATTTTGCTAGCTCATCACTAGCTGTGCCGGTACGTTTTCACGATACCTGCACTTTCATTATTTGTTTTCTCTCTTCACTACCTCCTCGTATGATAAAGTTAGGTTTTTTAGGAAAGGGATTTACCTATAAACCCGTGAGTATCTAGTTATATGAGATACTTATATTTGTAGATAGAGTGTTGCCGACCAC
>NZ_JBPWAP010000094.1:0-14846 GCF_051776705.1 Bacillus cereus group sp. BceL291
GGCAGAGAGGTCACACCCGTTCCCATACCGAACACGGAAGTTAAGCTCTCTAGCGCCGATGGTAGTTGGGACCTTGTCCCTGTGAGAGTAGGACGTCGCCAAGCAACTAAAAACACAAGTCATTTGACTTGTGTTTTTTTATTTCCCATGAAATAGATTTGGTTCCATTAATAAAAAATTTGAAATATAGTAAGGGATTTTTTGAGCAGAAATACTTAGAAATTGATAAATAAATGGATAATCTTCAGAACTATAACTGCCAAGTAAGTCATACCACCAATCTGTTTCATACCTAGAAATCATGCTTAAATTATAGAGCAATAAATAATGAATGAGGAGTTCAGGTAATATTGGCTTAGGATTTCTAGGATCAGTCGTAAGTGGCAAATAATAAGTATTAGTAAGATGTTCATAGTATAAAGGAGTACTGTACATAGGATTCCATGATTGAATGGGCGCTGTAAAAAGTAAATTCGATTGATTAGTCTTCTCAGGTACGTGCTGTATTGATAAATGCTTACAAGATGTTTCAATGTAACGAGAAAATCTCTCTTTAGTCATATGTAATCGATCTAGTAGGTTGACTGAAAAGGAGAGCTCATTTTTAATTGTTGAATCGATTTTATATAAAGTTGATCCTTTTTGACTATAACGAAATAAATTTTGTAATTCTGGAATATTTCCCATTAATTCTAACATGTTAAATTTTTCTGCTTCTAAGTGTTTCATGTGAAACAGTTGTTCTGCAACATGAGTAAATAATCCGTTTTTTTGTACCTTCACCTCATCTTCTAAAAATTGATACCCTTGTTTTTTTCGTTTGCGAGTTGTAACGCCATGAGCTAAAACAGTAGTGGATTCAGGATAGTTAGGGTCAATAGTTAGTAGGCATGCTTTAAAAAGTTGACTAATTCCATAAAATAACAACATTGGTTGAATGGAAAATGGAGCTGTCTTATATAATTCATAATAATTTTTTCCGTGTTCTAAGTAATAAATAAAGGGATAACAATTTTCAAAACTTTTTTTTTCGGCATCCTGAATAGAGGATTTTTCGTAACAACGGGCAAGATAACGTTGTACGTTTTGAGATGAAAAAAAGAAACTTAACTGCTGCCAAGTACAAGATGTTTGATGCATATATTACGCTCCTTTTATTGTCTAAAAATTCTAACATATATATACGTCCTTGACAGTATTTTAACCAATTGATAAGCTACTAATAATAATTTCTGGTATCATAGGGGGAACAATTATGTGGGAATCTAAATTTGTTAAAGAAGGTTTGACTTTTGATGATGTATTACTTGTACCAGCTAGGTCAGATATATTACCAAGAGAAGTAAGTGTTAAAACAGTTTTATCTGAAAGCTTACAGCTAAACATCCCGTTAATTAGTGCAGGAATGGATACAGTAACAGAAGCTGACATGGCTATTGCAATGGCTCGCCAGGGTGGTTTAGGAATTATTCATAAGAATATGTCTATTGAGCAACAAGCAGAGCAAGTTGATAAAGTAAAGCGCTCTGAAAGCGGCGTTATTTCAGATCCTTTCTTCTTAACTCCAGAACATCAAGTATATGATGCAGAACATCTTATGGGAAAATATCGTATCTCAGGTGTACCGGTTGTAAATAATTTAGATGAGCGAAAATTAGTTGGTATTATTACAAACCGTGATATGCGCTTCATCCAAGACTACTCAATCAAAATTTCTGACGTAATGACAAAAGAACAATTAATTACAGCTCCAGTTGGTACTACACTGGAAGAAGCTGAAAAGATCCTACAAAAGTATAAAATTGAAAAACTCCCTCTTGTTGATAATAACGGTGTATTACAAGGGCTTATTACAATAAAAGATATTGAAAAAGTAATTGAATTCCCAAACTCTGCTAAAGATAAGCAAGGACGCTTATTAGTTGGAGCAGCAGTTGGTGTAACAGCGGATGCTATGCTTCGCATCGATGCATTAGTAAAAGCTAGTGTAGATGCAATTGTACTTGATACAGCACATGGGCATTCTAAAGGTGTTATTGATAAGGTAAAAGAAGTTCGTGCTAAATATCCATCACTAAATATTATCGCTGGAAATGTTGCTACTGCTGAAGCAACGAAAGCACTAATTGAAGCTGGTGCAAACGTAGTTAAAGTTGGTATTGGACCAGGTTCTATTTGTACAACACGCGTTGTAGCCGGTGTTGGTGTACCACAATTAACTGCGGTTTATGATTGTGCAACAGAAGCTCGTAAACACGGCATTCCAGTTATTGCTGATGGCGGTATTAAGTACTCTGGTGATATGGTGAAAGCTTTAGCGGCAGGAGCACATGTTGTTATGCTAGGTAGCATGTTTGCAGGTGTTGCAGAAAGCCCTGGAGAAACTGAAATTTACCAAGGTCGTCAATTTAAAGTGTATCGTGGTATGGGTTCTGTCGGTGCGATGGAAAAAGGAAGTAAAGATCGTTACTTCCAAGAAGGCAATAAAAAACTTGTCCCAGAAGGTATTGAAGGACGAGTACCATATAAAGGACCTTTAGCAGATACAGTTCACCAATTAGTTGGTGGCTTACGTGCAGGTATGGGATATTGCGGAGCACAGGATTTAGAATTCTTACGCGAAAATGCACAATTCATTCGTATGTCAGGTGCTGGCTTACGTGAAAGTCATCCTCATCACGTACAAATTACAAAAGAGGCTCCAAACTACTCATTATAATGTCTTATATACAAATAGACAGAGATTTGATATCTCTGTCTATTTTTTTTTGATTATGTTAGAATAACGGTTATGTGAGTACATAGATATTGGGGGTAGCAAAAGTGAAAGGTATGTTTTGCAAAAGATTCATTGCTTTGGTAACAGTGCTTACACTAGCTTGTAGCATTTTTATGCCATATAGCAATGCATCAGCTGAAACAGGAGCCGCTTTAAACATTGAAGCAGGTGCGGCAATTTTAGTAGAAGCGAATTCTGGGAAAATTTTATATCAAAAGAATGCAGATGAATTATTATCCATTGCTAGTATGACAAAGATGATGAGTGAATATTTAGTTCACGAAGCAGTGGATAAAGGAAAACTTAAGTGGGACCAGAAAATTAAGGTTTCTGAATATGCATATAAGGTTTCACAAGATGCTTCATTATCAAATGTTGCATTAGAAAATGGTGGCTCTTATACAGTAAAAGAGTTATACGAGGCAATGGCAATCTTTTCTGCAAATGGTGCAACAATTGCATTAGCAGAAGCAATTGCAGGTAAAGAAGTAGACTTCGTAAAAATGATGAATGATAAATCGAAAGAACTAGGGTTGAAAAATTATAAATTTGTCAATTCTACAGGTTTAACGAATAAAGATTTAAAGGGAATGCATCCTGAAGGAACAACAGCGGATGAAGAAAATAAAATGTCTGCAAAGGATGTTGCAACTTTAGCACAACATTTAATTAAAGATTATCCAAAAGTGTTAGATACAGCAAAAATTCCTAAAAAAGAATTCCGTCCAGAAAAAGAGAAGTTTGCAATGTCGAACTGGAACTGGATGTTAAAGGGCTTAGTTAAAGAATATGATGGGGTAGACGGCCTAAAAACAGGCTCAACTCCAGAGGCAGGAGATTGCTTCACTGGTACGGTTGAAAGAAACGGAATGCGTTTTATTTCTGTAGTTATTAAAACAAGTTCTCATACAGCACGTTTTGATGAAACAAAGAAGCTATATGATTATGGATTTGCTAACTTTGAAGTAAAACAAATGTATAAAAAAGGTTCTTCAGTAAAAGGACAAGAAACAGTACGAGTAGAAAATGCGAAAGATAAAGATGTAGCAGTTCAAACGAAACAAGCTATTTCACTTCCAGTGCCAAAAGGAAGTAAAGATGTTTATAAAACGGAATTAAAAGAATCAAGCAAGGGACAAGAAGCACCTATTAAAAAGGGAGCTGCGCTTGGTCAAATGGTAATTACGCCAAAAGATACAAACGACCCTGGATTTTTAACTGGTAAGTCACTGCAAGTGGATCTTGTAACAACATCTGAAGTAGAAGAAGCAAACTGGTTTACTCGTGCTATGCGCGGAATTGGTTCATTCTTTAGTGGCATGTGGAATAGTGCTGTTGATACAGTAAAAGGTTGGTTTTAAAAGCTCCTCATGATAGGAGCTTTTTTTTATTCCTATTTTTCATACCGACTTTATGAAAAAGTAGTAGACAAGCATCTGATAGTTAGTGGTAGAATGTAAGAGTATTCTTAATTTTCGCCTTTAACGGGGGAAAGCAATTCACCTAGGGGGGTTTTTGTACATGACAAATGTAACAGGGACAGAACGTGTAAAACGTGGAATGGCAGAAATGCAAAAAGGCGGCGTTATTATGGACGTAGTTAACGCTGAACAAGCAAAAATTGCAGAAGAGGCAGGCGCAGTTGCCGTTATGGCATTAGAGCGTGTACCAGCAGATATTCGTGCAGCAGGTGGCGTTTCTCGTATGGCAGACCCAACAATTGTTGAAGAAGTTATGGGTGCGGTGTCAATTCCGGTTATGGCAAAATGCCGTATCGGTCACCTTGTAGAAGCACGTGTATTAGAATCATTAGGGGTAGACTATATCGATGAGAGTGAAGTATTAACTCCTGCTGATGAAGTATACCATTTAAATAAACGTGATTACACAGTTCCATTTGTATGTGGTTGCCGTGATATCGGAGAAGCTGCACGTCGTATTGCAGAAGGTGCATCTATGCTTCGTACAAAAGGTGAACCAGGAACAGGAAACATTGTAGAGGCAGTGCGTCATATGCGCCAAGTCAATGCAGAAATCCGTCAAGTTGCGAGTCTACGTGAAGATGAGTTAATGACATATGCAAAAAATACTGGCGCTCCTTACGAAGTATTACTTGAAATTAAACGTCTTGGTCGCTTACCAGTTGTAAACTTTGCGGCAGGTGGTGTAGCAACACCAGCAGATGCAGCATTAATGATGCAACTTGGTGCTGATGGGGTATTTGTTGGATCTGGTATCTTCAAATCAGAAAACCCAGAGAAATTTGCACGTGCAATCGTTGAAGCAACGACTCATTATGAAGATTACGAACTAATTGCAAGCCTTTCTAAAGGATTAGGTAATGCAATGAAGGGTGTCGAAATTTCAACGTTATTACCAGAACAACGCATGCAAGAGCGTGGATGGTAATTAAAGGAGAACTTTAAAATGGTGAAAATCGGTGTACTAGGTCTTCAAGGTGCAGTTCGTGAGCATGTAAAATCAGTTGAAGCAAGTGGTGCAGAAGCTGTTGTTGTAAAGCGTATAGAGCAACTTGAAGAGATTGATGGTCTTATTTTACCAGGCGGTGAAAGTACAACAATGCGCCGTCTTATTGATAAGTATGCTTTCATGGAACCACTTCGTACATTTGCAAAGTCTGGTAAACCAATGTTTGGTACATGTGCAGGGATGATTCTTCTTGCGAAAACACTTATTGGCTATGAAGAAGCACATATTGGTGCTATGGATATTACAGTTGAGCGTAATGCGTTCGGACGCCAAAAGGATAGTTTTGAAGCTGCGCTTTCAATTGAAGGCGTGGGTGAAGACTTCATTGGTGTATTTATCCGTGCGCCGTATGTTGTAGAAGTAGCTGATAATGTTGAAGTGCTTTCTAAGCATGGTGACCGAATGGTAGCGGTAAGACAAGATCAGTTTTTAGCTGCTTCATTCCATCCGGAATTAACAGATGATCATCGTGTGACAGCATACTTTGTTGAAATGGTAAAAGAAGCGAAAATGAAAAAAGTTGTATAAGTAACTTGCAACTTGTATAAGATTATAGTAAATTGATGGTAACAATTTTATAAAATAAGCGTGTTGATAGGAAATAGTAACAAATGTCGTTTCTTATAGAGAGTCGATGGTTGGTGGAAATCGATAGAAACAGTTTGTGAATCCATCCTGGAATGGAATGTGGAATATCTTTTGGATTAGTAAGCATTCCCGGTGAAGAGCCGTTATTTCTACTTGAGAGGAAAGCGGTAATGCTTTCAACTAGGGTGGCAACGCGGGTTAACTCCCGTCCCTTTATATAGGGACGGGAGTTTTTTGTGTTTTATAAAATAAAAGGAGGAGTATATAATGCTTGATATTAAATTTTTACGTACAAACTTTGAAGAAGTAAAAGCGAAATTACAGCATAGAGGCGAAGATTTAACTGATTTCGGCCGTTTTGAAGAACTTGATACGAGAAGAAGAGAACTACTTGTTCAGACAGAAGAATTAAAAAGTAAACGTAACGAAGTATCTCAACAAATTTCTGTATTAAAGCGCGAAAAGAAAGATGCAGAGGCTCTAATTTTAGAAATGCGTGAGGTTGGAGAAAAAGTAAAGGATCTTGATAACGAACTTCGTACAGTTGAAGAAGACTTAGAAAGATTAATGTTATCTATTCCAAATATCCCTCATGAATCTGCTCCAGTTGGTGAAACAGAGGATGATAATGTAGTAGCACGTACTTGGGGAGAAGTGAAAGAATTTACTTTTGAGCCAAAACCACATTGGGATCTTGCTACTGATTTAGGAATTTTAGATTTTGAACGCGCTGGGAAAGTAACAGGAAGCCGCTTCGTATTTTACAAAGGTGCTGGTGCAAGATTAGAGCGTGCTTTAATTAGCTTTATGCTTGATCTTCATACTGATGAGCATGGATATGAAGAAGTATTACCTCCATATATGGTAAACCGTGCAAGTATGACGGGAACAGGACAACTTCCAAAGTTTGAAGAAGATGCATTCCGTATTGAAAGTGAAGATTACTTCTTAATTCCAACAGCTGAAGTACCTGTAACGAATATGCATCGTGATGAGATTTTAAATAAAGAGCAATTGCCTATAAGATATGCTGCATTTAGCTCTTGCTTCCGTTCTGAAGCAGGTTCAGCTGGTCGTGATACACGTGGTTTAATTCGCCAGCATCAGTTCAATAAAGTAGAGCTTGTGAAGTTCGTAAAACCAGAAGATTCTTATGAAGAATTAGAAAAATTAACAAATGATGCAGAACGCGTGTTACAATTATTAGAGTTGCCATATCGCGTTATGAGCATGTGCACAGGCGATTTAGGATTTACAGCAGCGAAGAAATACGATATTGAAGTATGGATTCCAAGCTATGGCACATATCGTGAAATTTCTTCTTGTAGTAATTTTGAAGCTTTCCAAGCGAGACGTGCAAATATCCGTTTCCGCCGTGAGCCAAATGGAAAACCAGAACATGTTCATACATTAAATGGATCTGGTCTTGCAATCGGACGTACGGTTGCAGCTATTTTAGAGAACTACCAACAAGAAGATGGTACAATTATAATTCCAGAAGTTCTTCGCCCTTATATGGGAGGAAAAACAGTTATTAAGTAAATTTAAACATTCATCGGTATGAGTGATTGGTAATTATGAGCGTTGTCAGTACTGTAATGTAGGAAGGGAAAAGTAAAATTTTCCTTTCCTCATAATTTATTTTAGTAGGGTTGACTAACTGTTTTTCTTTTGATATTATATTTGATGTCAATATGGAGGTATACCCAAGTCTGGCTGAAGGGATCGGTCTTGAAAACCGACAGGCGGCGAGAGTCGCGCGGGGGTTCGAATCCCTCTACCTCCTCCAGATATAATTGACAACAGCGCATATAAGTGGAGATTGGAGAACTCGTTACCAACACGTAACGAGTTTTTATTTTAAAACCAATCATAAAGTATGGTGTAAGGTAATTTTGTCCTTATTACACACTCATATTCCGATGATTATCTTCATAGATATGAAAGGAGTCAACATGGATCTTATTATACAAACGTTTCCTTTAGATGGAAAAACTTTATATTATGTACAATGTCCTGTCTGTAAGAACAATAGAATTTTAAACAGTGGTGCAAACGTATCACGCATTATTAGTGATGATACATTCCGTAAACTTTGTGGTTGTACTTGTGATGTAAAACAAGCTACGAGTAAAGTAGAGGCGCCAAAACAAGTTAAAAAAGCAGCTGTAAAGAAAGCGGCGGCTCCAAAACGTACAGGTAAAGTATTAACGGCAGTAATTAACGGGAAAGAAATGACTGTTAAAGAGATTGCTGAAGCATACGATATTAGTACAAGTACTGTTCGTCAGCGCATTAACGCAGGAAAACCTGAGAGTGAAATTATTGCTCCAACAAAGAAGAAGTAATTTAATAGGAAAACCCGTGCATATGCACGGGTTTTTTATTTTACAAGTTTACGTGTTTGTTTTAAAAAATGGCCAATTTTTTTAATGATTGGTTCGATTGAATCACCATCTTTTAAAATATCGTACTCATTAATATTTAAGCGTAATACAGGGCATGAATTAAAGTTGTTAATCCAGTTTTCATAACGTCCATGCATTTCTTTCCAGTACTCAATTGGTGTTTGCTGTTCCATTGGGCGCCCGCGTTCTTGAATACGATCGACAATATCATCGAAAGAACCTTCTAAGTAAATTAATAAGTCTGGATGAGGGAAGTAAGGAGTCATGACCATAGCGTCAAATAAACCTTTGTATGTTTCATAATCAGTTTCCGTCATTGTTCCTTTTTCATGATGCATCTTTGCGAAAATTCCAGTGTCTTCGTAAATGGAACGATCTTGAACAAAACCGCCACCATATTCAAAAATTCTTTTTTGTTCCTTAAATCGTTCTGCTAAAAAGTACACTTGTAGGTGGAAGCTCCAGCGAGTGAAGTCCGCATAGAACTTGTCCAAATATGGATTGGAATCTACTTTTTCAAATGATGTGCGATAACCTAAAGCATTAGCTAATGCAGTTGTCATAGTTGATTTACCCACACCTACCGTTCCGGCGATAGTGATTACTGCGTCATTGGGTATATCATATTTTTGCCTTAAATTCATTATTATTTCGACTCCTTTAAGAGAGTATTTTGAAGGGCAGATAGGATGACGTTTAAATCATCAGGATTTTTTACAAAATCCATATCGTCTCCATTAAATTTCAATACTGGTATTTCCGGATGATCTTTTTTAAAAGCATCCATTGCTGTTTCATAATCTTTTGTGAGCTGTAGTAAGTAATTTGGATCCATGTTTTTTTCAAATTCTCTTCCGCGCATGGCGATTCGTTTTTGCAATGTTTCTAGGCTAGCTGTTAAATAAACAATGACATTTGGCACAGGCATATCTTGTGTAAGGATACGATAAATTTGCATGTATTTGTCATATTGGGAGTCTTTTAATGTGCGGGATGCAAAAATTAAATTTTTAAAGATATGGTAATCCGCTACTACTGGTTTCCTTTGATTCAAATACTTTATGTTAATGTCTTCTAATTGTTTGTATCTATTACAAAGAAAGAACATCTCTGTTTGAAAACTCCATTCGTCGATGTCTTCATAGAACTTTCCTAAAAAGGGATTTTCATCAACAATCTCTTTTAGTAAGTGGAGTTGCATGTGAGTTGAAATTTCCTTCGCAAGTGAAGTTTTTCCAACACCAATTGGTCCTTCAACCGTGATAAATGGTACTCCGGTCACGCTGTTTCCTCCTTTCAATCAGTGATTTACCGTGACTACTAAAAACACAAAACAGAATTATTGTAGCACAAGAGGGAAGCGAGCGGGTTAATTTGATATAAAAAGTTAGAAAATAGATATATGTATTAATTAAATTTTATTTTGGTTGATGATGTTATAGTTGCTTTCAATGTAGTTTCCATTATTTTTAAAGCATGTATATTATCTTGGTCGTTGTTAGAGGCGATACAATCCTCTGGTACATACAATGTATAATTTCTCATATGAGCATCATTAGCTGTAAATAGGATACATATATTTCCGGCAACCCCTGTTAATATTAGATTTTCTATTTTTAAATAACCTAGTAATGAATTTAAAGGTGTTTCATAAAAAGCGGAATAATGTGGTTTAATAAAAATGTAATCATCAGAACTTGGAGCAATCTTATGGATTATGTTTTCGCTATATTCATTTGTACAATGAGTAATAAGTTGGTCGATATCAGATCTCCACAGTTGATAATGGTCATTAACGTAAATTATAGGACAGCCGAAGGATTTCATTTTTTTCTTTAATTGTAAAATAGGGTTTGTTATAATTTTACATTTTTTAGCTAGAATGGGTCCGTGGGAAAATTGAAAGTCATTAATCATATCGATAATGAGCAAGGCGGTATTTTTCATATGTAATCCCCTCTCTTTTTTCTTTTAGGGTGGATTGAATTTGTAAAAGTTATCCCCTGTGTAGTAAATGGAAATAAGTGTACTTTATTTGTAATGAAAGGACTATGTTATGGAACAAGATCAAGATATTTATTTTATGCAATTAGCGATAGAAGAAGCTAAAAAGGCAGAGGAAATACAGGAAGTACCAATTGGAGCAGTTATAGTGTTAGATGGTGAGGTAATTAGTGTTGCCCATAATTTAAGGGAAACTGAGCAGAGATCAATAGCTCATGCTGAGTTGCTAGCGATAGATGAGGCGTGTAAAAAATTAGGGACATGGCGTTTAGAAGATGCAACATTGTATGTAACATTAGAACCTTGTCCAATGTGTGCAGGTGGAATTGTTTTATCACGAGTGAAGCGAGTTGTATATGGTGCAAGTGATCCGAAGGGCGGATGTGCAGGGACATTGATGAATCTTTTAACGGATGAACGCTTCAATCATCAATGTGAAGTAGTATCTGGTGTACTAGAGGAAGAATGCGGTACGTTGTTAACAAGCTTTTTTAGAGAGCTTCGTAAAAAAAGAAAAGCAATAAAAAAATTAGAGAAGAATACTGGGAACTAACGTATTTGCATTTTATAAAGAAACAAGTTATACTGATAATGCCTTTAATGAAGGCAACCGAATATTGGTTTTAACTTTGCCGTGCTAAGCGGGGAGGTAGCGGTGCCCTATACTCGCAATCCGCTCTAGCGAGGCCGAATCCCCTCTCGAGGTTATGTTGCTGTAAGGTCTGCCTTAAGTAAGTGGTGTTGACGTTTGGGTCCTGCGCAACGGGACCCCGTGAACCTTGTCAGGTCCGGAAGGAAGCAGCAATAAGCGGGTCTTCTCGTGTGCCGCAGGAGTGCCTGAACCGAGCTAACTGCTTGAGTAACGCTTATGGTACGTAATCGACGGAGGGTGCACGGCAGTTATATATGTATACAAAACTCACCTTAATACAAAGGTGAGTTTTTTGTATAGAAAATAACTTTTGGAATCTATAAACAGAATGGGTTATAATAAATGAGATAATAACCTTTGAGGGAGGCCGTATTTTCGTGTCATACCAAGCGTTATACCGAACATGGAGACCGCAAAAGTTCGAAGATGTAGTCGGTCAAAAGCACGTGACAAAAACGTTGCAAAATGCCCTTCTTCAAGAGAAAGTTTCACATGCTTATTTATTTTCTGGCCCGAGGGGAACAGGAAAAACGACAATTGCAAAAGTATTTGCAAAAGCAATTAACTGTGAACATGCTCCGGTAGCTGAACCTTGTAATGAATGTCCTTCTTGTTTAGGAATTACACAAGGATCCATTTCAGATGTATTAGAAATTGATGCGGCTTCAAATAACGGTGTAGATGAAATTCGAGATATTAGAGATAAAGTAAAATATGCTCCAAGTGCTGTAGAATATAAAGTATACATTATTGATGAAGTTCACATGCTTTCTATGGGTGCATTCAATGCGCTTTTAAAAACCTTAGAAGAGCCGCCAGGACATGTTATCTTTATTTTGGCGACAACAGAACCTCATAAGATCCCGCCTACAATTATTTCACGTTGTCAGCGTTTTGAATTCCGAAAAATATCAGTGAATGATATTGTTGAGAGATTATCAACGGTCGTGACAAATGAAGGTACGCAAGTGGAAGATGAGGCATTACAAATTGTTGCGCGTGCTGCTGAAGGTGGTATGCGTGACGCACTTAGTCTTATTGATCAGGCTATATCTTATAGTGATGAGACCGTTACGACAGAAGATGTATTGGCCGTAACAGGATCTGTTTCTCAGCAATACTTAGGCAATTTAGTAGAATGCATACGTGAAAATGATGTATCAAGAGCATTGCAAATCATAGATGAAATGATGAGTAAAGGGAAGGATCCAGTTCGTTTTATGGAGGATTTCATTTACTATTATCGTGATATGCTTTTATATCAAACTTCGCCGCAACTAGAACATATGTTGGAACGAGTAATTGTAGATGATCAATTCCGTAAGTTGAGTGAAGAAATGCAACCGGAAGTGATCTATGAGATTATTCATACCCTTAGTAAGGGACAACAGGAAATGAAGTGGACAAATCATCCGCGTATTTTCTTAGAAGTTGTTATGGTGCAATTGTGTCAACAGTTTATGATGCAAGCAAATGGTACAGATCGTTTGCAAGCAATTATGAACAGGATGCAGCAACTGGAGAAAGAGTTAGAGCAAGTTAAAAAGAACGGTGTGCCAGCTGGTGTACAACAGGAAGTAAGAGAGACACGTGCAACACCAAAGCCGGTAAGAACAGGAAGTATGAAGATTCCTGTCGGACGTGTAAATGAAGTATTAAAACAAGCGAAGCGTCAAGATTTAGAACAATTAAAAGCTGTATGGGGTGAGTTGTTAGGAAGACTCAAATCATATAACAAAGTAGCGTTTGCTGTTTTACTAGAAAATAGCGAACCAGTGGCAGCTTCAGATGACACTTACGTTTTAGCATTTCAATATGAGATTCACTGTAAGATGGCGAGCGAAAATCGAGAAGCTATGGATACAGTAGAACAAGCTTTATTTGAATTGCTAAGTAAAAGGTTAAATATGATTGCCATTCCAAAAAGTGAATGGGGTAAAATCCGTGAAGACTTTTTACAACGTGAAGGTGGAGAGTCTGAAGAAAGCCCAGAGAAAAAGGAAGATCCTCTTATAGAAGAGGCAGTGAAATTAGTAGGGCAAGAACTCATTGAAATAAAAGAGTAATAATAATTAGGAGGAATTAATTATGATGCGTGGCGGAATGGGAAATATGAATAACATGATGAAACAAATGCAAAAGATGCAAAAGGACATGGCGAAAGCACAAGAAGAGCTTGGTGAAAAAACAGTTGAAGGTACAGCTGGCGGCGGAATGATTACAGTTATCGCAAATGGTCACAAGCAAATTCTTGAAGTGAAGATTAAAGAAGAAGTTGTAGATCCAGAAGATATCGAAATGCTACAAGACTTAGTATTAGCTGCAACAAATGATGCACTTAAAAAGGCTGATGAGCTTTCAAACTCTACAATGGGTAAATTTACAAAAGGCTTAAACTTACCAGGTGGAATGTTCTAGGAGGATATTGATACATGCATTATCCAGAACCAATATCAAAACTAATCGATAGTTTTATGAAGTTGCCAGGTATCGGACCGAAAACAGCGGTTCGATTGGCATTTTTCGTATTAGATATGAAAGAAGATGATGTGTTAGGTTTCGCGAAAGCACTTGTAAATGCGAAGCGAGATTTAGCGTACTGTTCTGTATGCGGACATATTACTGATCGTGATCCTTGTTATATTTGTAATGATTCACATCGAGATCAATCAGTTGTTTGTGTCGTACAAGAACCGAAAGATGTAATCGCGATGGAAAAAATGAAAGAGTATCAAGGTGTATATCATGTGTTACGTGGTGCGATTTCTCCTATGGAGGGAATTGGACCGGAAGACATTAATATCCCGCAACTCTTAAAGCGACTACATGATGAAACGGTACAAGAAGTGATATTAGCAACAAACCCTAATATTGAAGGGGAAGCTACAGCGATGTATATCTCCCGCCTCTTAAAACCTACAGGCATTAAAGTAACTCGTATTGCACATGGTCTGCCAGTTGGTGGAGATTTAGAATATGCAGATGAAGTGACATTATCCAAAGCGTTAGAAGGTCGCAGAGAAGTATAAGAGGAGAAACGAAAATGTTCTTTCAAAAAAAGGGTAAATTGCGTAAAGAGTATGACGATAAGTTAATTGTACTTTTGGAAAAAGTGAAGAATGAGTGGTTACGTCAGAAGAGAATGGTCGAACAAAGTGTAGAACCGTCTCAAGATGTCATTTGTTCTTTGAAAATAGCAGAGGCGAAATATTTCTTTTTGTTGAAAGAAGCAAAGCGTCGTCCTGTAAAAATGGAACAATGGTAAAAGGTTCTGCTTTCTAAGCAGGCCTTTTTATTTTATTTGTTAAATGCTGAGGTATCGTTTTATTTAGTTTATATAAAAGAGATGCTGCATATGATAACTGTTCTTTTTTATTGTCTTGTCCCATACAAATAGATGTATAGGTCATTCATAAGGAGGAAAAAATGAATTCTACAATTATTATTGTTGGCATTCTTACTTTAGTATTTATTTTTCTTGTTTTTGGTGTTGCCTCTAAGCCATTACGTTTTATAGGTAAGGTGATTTTTCATGTTACTTTAGGAATAGCATTGCTTTTTATCGTAAATGTTGTAGGGACATATTTTGATTTTCATATCCCGATTAACATGGGGACAGCAGCAATAACGAGTTTGTTAGGCTTACCGGGTGTGGCAGCGTTAGTGATTATTAAGCTTTATATCATGCCAAGATAAAATTATTTTGGCATTTTTTTAAAAAGTGTTGACTATTAAATGATTAATATGGTAAATTAATAAGCGTCGTCAGCAACGAAAGAAAAAAGCTGTTGACAGATTTAACGATAAGTGTTAAATTATAAAAGTCGCTGAAACGCGATATTGAACTTTGAAAACTAAACGAAACAAACAACGTGAAACGTCAATTTTTATTTTAGATGCTAGACAAACTAACTTTATTGGAGAG
>NZ_JBPWAP010000095.1:0-14648 GCF_051776705.1 Bacillus cereus group sp. BceL291
GGGTCATAGACTGGTTTTTATTTCCATGTTATGACCCTATTATCTTTTATACAGGTATATTCTCTTCTATTGGTTGTGGAATGTTTTGTAAATCAATCACATAATCGCCAAATCGTTTTATATGTTTCGTCATATATGGACTTAACATCACCAGATCTTCTCGTGAGAATCGATAACCTTCTCTTTTGAGTTGCCATAAAATCATGGTAATATCAACGACATTTTGAAAAATGACTGCATTGGCAACGAGATCATTATATTTAATACGTTTTTCTTGTTCTACTGGATCATTTTCAGTAATAATCCCATCCCCACCAAAGAATAACCACTTTGAAAAACCATTATATGCTTCCACTTTATTTGTACTAGCTGTAATTTGCTCTCTCAATTTCATATCTGAGATATATTTAAGAAGAAATATCGTTCGAATGACTCTGCCTAGCTCTCGAAATGCTTGGTACAGTCGATTCTTTTTACTATCACTTCTCAGTTTTCTGAGAAGTGTTGAGGGTAGTATCTTTCCAGCTTTTATAGACAAAACAACTTGAAATAAATCTTGCCAATGAGTCTCAATTAACTTCCAATCGATTACATCACTAAATAAAGGATCTATATGTTTATATTGAATATGTTTGCTTGGTCTAAAGAATTTTAAGTCTTTCCAATTCCTAATTCTAGGCATTAAATTGATTCCTAATAGATAAGAAAGTGCAAAGACAGGAGTAGACTGGCCTTGTGTATCAGCATGAATCGTATCAGGTTGGATATCTGACTTATTTTTTAGCAATCCATCAATAATATAAACAGCTTCCCAAACCCCACAGGGGATAAAATGGCTAAATAAAGCAATATAATTATCCGAAACATGATGATAAGCTATTCCTCCATAGCCCCCATATCTGATGTGGTATTCTGACAGTAAGTTTTCTTCATATAAATCGTATTTTGTTCCATCAGCGGCGGCTGTTTTTCCACTCCCCCATAGTTTTGGAAGGCTAAAGAGGTTGTATTGATTTAAAATGTCTTGAATTGAGGCATCTAATTTTTGGACACTGATATGTCTACGATTCACAAAAGAAATCATATGAGGTGTTACTATATTTCGCATATGTTTAGCGGTTTGGGCTGGCCCTAAATTACAGCCATATCCAAATGAAGTAATAATATAACGTTCAATTGGATGCTCTAATTTAGGTTCAGATCCTGAAAATGGGCCGAAATGTCTTGTACAATGAGTCCAGTGTTCAACGTTACAAAGTATATCAAGAATCGTTCGTTCCGGTAGTCGTTGTATAATTTCTTTTTCTAACATTTTACTACTCTTGGAAGACTCTTTTCGTACCAAACGTTTCAGGATTGGTTCTCCATCTTCAGTTATGATAACTTGTCCATTATTAGGATAGTTTAGGTCAACAGTTTTTGCAGCGGATGTTAGCCAAATTTTTAACCGATTAACAAAATCAGTAGGTGAGGAAGGTAATTCTAGTTCATTACAATAATCTTCAACCATCGGTTGGCATTCTTCCCATGGAAGTAATTGTTGTCTATAATCAGCATATTTCTCAGAACCTTTTACACTAAGGTCTCCCGTCTTTAATTCAGAGGCTAAATAAGAAAATATACAGATTTCAAGACGTTTACGGTAAAGTAAATTTGTGCTTTTTTCAACGCGAATTGTATGTTTCCACTGTTCACTGGCGAATGATAAATCAATATCACTAGGTAGATGTTCAACCTTACGGTTTTCGTTCTCTAATAAAAATTCCAGGGCATTTATGAGGGAATCGTCTTGAGTTGTTGAGTCAATTTCTAATAATGTGATGAGCCGAAATAATGTTTTTCTATGATTCTTATAGAATTTTTCTAAAAGTGGTAGATAATTATTTCCGTTGTATGAGGATATTGCTGTACAGTCCTGTTTTAAAAATTCTATACCACCTTTAGCTTCAAATAGCTCAGTAATTTTGCTGCCAATTTGTGTATTATCATCATGCATAGCTGTTGTTTCTAAAACTTCACTCAGTACAGAAATAAGATTTTCACTTATGGAACGATGTTGCTCCCTCAAAAGAGCAAGTTCTTCTTTTCCTTTTTTATGAATGATTCCCATCCTTTTTAGAAACATTTCTACAAGGTTATCCCTAGTTGTAATTTGTGACCGATAAATAGTTGATAACAACAGCATATATCTTTTGTGAGGAGCGAAGTCCTTTATTTCTGAAGCATCTAAAGGATTCGCTTCAGCAGCAAAGTGCTTCAATTTAGAAATTGGAATGCCTTCTAATAAATCATGAATGTTTGGAAGGAAAGACGTAATAAATGAAAGTCTGTTTTGTAAATCTTTCATATGAGTAATAGAAGGGCTTTTGGGAACTTCTTTAAAATAATTATAACCAGAATGTTGAGTTTCTTTTGACGTATGAAGTAATTGATCGAGTTTATCTTTTTCTATATTAGACAAACGGGCGAGAATTGTATTACAAAGACGATTATTAACCAGCGTTCTCACTCGACGTGCAAGCCGATCTAGTGTACTGAATGCTGGTAATTCATAACGTTCCTTAATTAATTCTTCAATAGAAACATTAATAAGGTCAGCGGGGTTATCCATCACTTGAGATGCTTTATATATGGCATTAGTAGCAATATGTAAAGCATCCTTCCCAAAGGGCAATACTTGCAAATGCTCACGAATTGCTTTCTGGTGTCGATATATGGACTTTGTTCGGAAGTTTGGTTCGGTTTCATTTGATATACGCAAACTCGAACGGATATGATGAATTATCACAGATGGAATATCTTTTGGACGTGGAAAATAACCTAGTCGTTGGAAAGACTTTAGCATAACTAAAAGGCTAAAGACCGGAATAGTTCCACGTGCTACTATATGGGCAAATTGGTTCTCCTCATATGTGACGGTATAAATCTCTTTCAGCTCTTTTCGAGTTAAGTTTTGTTTAAACCTTGGATAGGCTGTACGTTCAATTGAGGTCAATGTAATTCCTCCTACTATACTAAAATCAAAACTATATGTATTTTACTGTTGCATCTTACGGTACAAAGTCATTCTCGAGATACCAGCTTTCTCGGCGGCATCTGTACGGCTCATACCTTGATTAATAAGATATAAAGCGTAATCTACCTTTTCCTCATCGGTTTTTGGTCTTCCAGGATGTTTCCCTCGTTTCCTTGCAGCCTCAATCCCTTCTTTTGTCCGTTCAGAAGTTAAATCTCGTTCAAATTGAGCAATACCAGCGAAAATAGTAAACAACATTTTCCCATGTGCTGTTGTTGTATCGAGCCATGATTCCTTTAGACTTTTCAAGTGTGCTCCTTTTTGAGAAATTCGTTCCGTAATTTCAATGAGATCTTTTGTAGAACGTGATAATCGAGTTAAATCGGTTACAACGACTGTATCTTCTGGACGAAGAAATTCCAGCATACTATTTAATTCCGGCCGGTTTCGTTTTGTACCGGTTACTTTTTCGAAGAAAATACGGTCGCATTCAAATTCTTCAAGCTGTTTCTTTTGACGATCTAAATTTTGATCTAATGTAGAAACACGCATATAACCAAACTTCATATTTATCATCCCCTTCACCGACTATTGTACCAAAAACGATTAAATGGAGATATTGTTACAAATAATATTGTTACATATTTTTGTTACACTCAGTATGCAAGTTCATTAGACTAAAAGTTTATTAATAATAACCGTAACAAAAATGGTCGTTTTTGTTACGATGTAACGATAATTAATGCTCTCATAATATCATTTGTAATTTAATACGGATAATAGAAAAGGTGGTTTATATGTTGATAAGGTTCAATGTTATAATAAAAATAATCTAAAATGTATATATTGTTAAACATTTTAAATAAAAGGGGGGCATTTTTCAATGATAGAACAAATTAAACCCTTAGATCCTATTGCAATTCACCTAGGGCCCATTGCTGTACATTGGTATGGAGTTATTATTGGTATAGGAGCTATATTAGGGTTTATCTTAGCTACTCGTGAAGGGAAAAAACGCAGAATATCTTCAGATGTATTTTACGACTTAATCTTTTTAGCTTTACCTATCTCAATTATTTCAGCACGAATATATTATGTAATCTTTGAATGGAATTATTATAAGGAAAATCCAGTTGAAATTTTTGCAATTTGGCATGGTGGAATTGCAATTCATGGCGGTATTATAGGAGCTGTACTAACAACTATATGGTTTACAAGAAAACGAAACCTTTCTTTTTGGAAAATCGCTGATATTTTAGCTCCAAGCTTACTTTTTGGGCAAGCAATTGGGCGTTGGGGAAACTTTATGAATCAAGAAGCTCATGGAGGAATTGTATCTAAAAGCTTTTTAGAGTCGTTACATTTACCAGATTTTATTATCAATCAAATGAATATAAATGGTACATATTATCATCCAACTTTTTTATACGAGTCTGTCTGGAATATTACAGGTGTGATAGTATTACTCGTATTAAGAAAAGTTGATTTGAAACGAGGAGAAATTTTCCTCACTTATTTATTATGGTATTCTGTAGGAAGATTTTTTGTAGAAAGCTTACGTACGGATAGTCTCATGTTAACATCCCATATAAGAATAGCTCAATTAGTCTCAATTGGGTGCGTACTTTGTAGTATTCTTATTGTGTGGTATAGACGTAAAAAAGGATATGCACATCTACACTATACTGCTGATTAATGGAGTGAGTCGATGTAATGGAGCAACACAAAGTGAAGTCAAAAGCCCTTGAAACAGTAGATTCAAAATATATTCAGCAGCATTTAGCTAATGAAAGAACCTATCTAGCTTGGTTACGTACTGCAATTGCTATTGCTGGTTTGGGATTTCTTGTAGCTAATTTTCATTTAGCTGTTCGAAAAGAGCTTTCCTCATTAAATAATAAGATTGCTATTGGAATAGGAATTGGATCCGTTATTGCTGGAATAAGTATTATTATTGCAACCTTACAATATCTAATTAAACGTCAAAACATTCCGAGCACATACCACATTAATTGTATGGTTATCACTCTTAGTTATTGCAGTTATTTTAGCTATTTCATCTTATTTTTTACTAATTATATAATAAAATATTACCAACTACGATTTAAAAGCTAAATAAAAAACAATTTCCTGTTACTAGGAAATTGTTTTTTATTTAGCTTAGGTTTTATGTTATTCGATTGGCGATACCCCATGCCCATCAACTTAAGAAATTGGCTGTTCCTCAAAACGAAAATTGGATTTAAAACGTGTATGATTGGCCATCATCTGGTACTGAAACGGTCGAAGTGATTCCTTTTTCGCTAATAAAGCTTTTTAATTCTTCTCTTGATAAGTTCCAATGGTTCACTGCTTCCATATGGACTACAATGATTTGGGAATTAGGTGCAGCTTTGTACACCTCGTAGATATCTTCTTTATCCATGATAAGAGAACCGCCTTCAAAGAATTGATTATCTCCACCATTTACGACAATGATTTCTGGTTTATGTGTATCGAGAATTTTTTGAACCTCGTCATACCATACCGTATCTCCGGCTACATATAACATTTTTTCGCTTTGATGTTTGAAGACTATACCGCATACTAAACCAGCAAGTTTTAGTATTTCACCTCTACCGTGTTCGCCTTTTGTCTTAAGTAGTTGGATCCCTTCAAAGACTGTATCTTCCTGTAAAACCTCTACATTTTTGAAACCGGCGTTTCTTACTTCTGTCGCATCTTCTTCATTTTGGACAAATAGTTTAATGTCTTTTGGCAATATTCTTTGAGCCGCCTCGTCAAAGTGGTCTAAATGTAAGTGAGTTACGATGACTGCATCTATATTATTAATAATATTTTCAACGGGTACTGGTAAGCTAACTAAAGGATTATTTTGATCTTGTCTTGGTGAATTTGGGAAAGGTGGGTAAGTTCCTTTCTCTGCTAACATTGGATCTATTAAAAACCTTTTCCCTGCATATTCTACAACGATTGTTGCATTACGAATTTGATGTATATTCATATTTATTAACTCCTTTTTTTTGAGATTTTCTTTGAACAATGTATAGTTTATATTATTCCCAATAATGGATACACAGATTAAATAAAGTCTTTTGGTCGTTTTACTTTATTAATGAAAGGAGTTATATAAATGTTAGATAATACGGACAAACGTATCTTAGATGAACTATCCAAGAACAGTCGGTTCACGATGAAAGAATTAGGTGAGAAAGTCCATTTGACTGGACCAGCTGTTTCAGCTAGAGTGGCGAAATTAGAAGATCAAGGAGTTATTGAGGGTTATACAATTAAAGTTAATCGAGTCAAATTAGGCTGTTATATACATGCTTTTATTACAATCATTACAGAAAGCATTTTTCATCAACCTTATTTGTCATTCATAAAAACGCAAGACAAATATTTAATAAATAATTATAAAATCAGTGGAGATGGTTGTTACCTTCTCGAATGTAAATTTCCATCCATAGAATTAATGAATCAATTTCTGAAAGAATTAAACGAATATGCAAACTATAAATTATCGATTGTTATAGATAAATAGCGAACCAAAAAACAACGAAGAGTTTGCGAATAATTTTACTTATACAAATAGGTGCGTTTAAATTTGTTTAGTTATTCAATTAAAGGGAGCTTTTACAAAGTAATGAAAAAAGCCAAATTTTTCAATATAAATATTGAGAAATTTGGCTTTTTAATATGGGAATTTCCTTAACATTGTAAATCCGCATTTTCCTGACGCTACCCCATCACCATCAAGCTAGGAATACCCCATTAAGATTGTATTTTTCATCCTTTAAGTAAGGTATGTTAGAACCATTTTTATTTAAGTTCTTTATGACTATGGTTATTTTTATTTTTGCTTGTGTTTTTTACTTCTTGAAATATATTATTACTTTCTCTCTGTTCATTATGTACATCGTCTAGAGACTGATTATATGATTGCATTATTTTGTGAAAATCTCTTACCGTTAAAGGTTTTGCCTCATCCTTTAATTCATAACCTAATTGACCATTAGGCTCAAGTGTCGCTGTTTTTACATCTGCAATTTTAGAAATCCCTTGATTACGTAAACGCATTTCTAACTGATCAACTGTCAAACGTAATTTAGTTAAATTTTCAATATTAAGTCTACCATCTTCAATGACCACTTTAGATTTACCAGTAATAAATTTTTCGAAGGTATTAGACTTTAATTGAAAATACTCTAAAAGTATAACTGTAACTACAAATATAAAAGCACTAGTAACAGCCTTTATAGTACTTTTTTCTACGATGGGTTGCACAATAATCGTACCAATGGAAATCATGACAACAGTTTGTGCTAAAGTCATTTGAGATATAGATTTTCTTCCAGCAATTCTTAATAAAAGAATTCCAGCAAGAATTAAAATTAAAGATTGCCAAATAAAATTCACACGATCACCCTTCTATATGCTACATTTTTATTTTTTAGGCTGCACTTTAATTTGTAATATATACCAAATGAATTAGAGAAAATGGATTATAATATGCTAGCGTTATTTATTTAGGTATAAAAGTAATATTGTTGTTTTTCAATGAACTAGGTTTATTATTTCCATCAATGATGAAAATTAATAAATTATATAATTTATATAATTTATTAATTTAACTTACATATTAATATGTAAAGAACAATGATACATGCTAATATAACTGCTGTACCATAACCAACTAATTTTAATTACAATTTTGTATTACTCATCTTTTATAAAAAAATATGTTATAATAGATACCCATCACTATCTACCTAAAGGGATTGTATCCTTTTAAAAGACTCCTTATATATAAGGAGTCTTTTTATGTTTACTTATTATTTTATAATAAGATTGATAAGACTACATTTAAAAATACGAGTTCCGGTTGCTGTAATAACTAAATTACATACAAAAAAACCAATCCTATTACAGAAGAATTGGTTTTTTACTTATAAAGACAATTAAATATGGAACTATGCATATTTAATAATTAATTCCTAGAAATATGAATGGGCGAGTTATAATAAATAGATGAAATACCCTTTCAGTTTCCTATGAACTGTACTTTAGTCTGTTGTTGGTACGAAGTCTTTTAGTTGACTTCGTACTTTTTTGTTCACTAATGTAAATTTAAAAATATTAGTTTACTTTCACAATAACGAAAATAGTAACTCCATTCCAATTCTCCTAACATCCTTAAAATCGGAAATGTAAGTATACATTCAAAACATTTTGATATGAGATTACTTTAGGTAATTTTTAAAGCAGACTATAAACCAAAGTAATCTACAAAAAGAAGAGGTTAAGAAATATTTCTTAGCTTCTTCTTTTTGTCACTCTTACTTATTGAACCATAGAAGATAATATTACAATAAATACAGATGTATTATTCCTTAATATTGTCTCTTAATACATCAGGGAAATGAGGTGATTGATTGTATAAAAACTACAAAATAGTTTGTTAGGAAAATTTAAGAATGATGTATTTTTAGTTATAAAAGTTTTAATTTATATATAAATTCATAAAGAAGTTGATTTTATTTGTAAATTATTTTTTTAAAGAGGTGATTTTTTGATTACTAACTTGATAATGAATGGAGGCTTTGAAAGTGGCACTCTTGCCCCATTCATTACAACAAACGTGCAAGTTGTTAATACAAATAGTCATTCGGGCATCTATAGTGCAAGCTTAATTGGGGGAGAAGCTAATGCTCAGCTCATACAAGCAATCCCTATACCTCCAAATGAAAGTTTTGAATTTCTTATTTCACTTGCTAAAATTGGGGGTGCTCCAAGTCCTCCGCTTTCTATTAAGCTTGCTTATTATTATAATTCTATTTTTTTGGAACAAGGCTTAATTATAAGTATTCCATTAAATCATCCCCCGAATGGCAATCAAAGTAATTGGTTAGAGATATATCTAATTACTTCTCAGTCTCCACCTTTAGCAAATAAAGCTATTTTACTTATTTATAAAGAAGGACAAGCCGGGAGTTCCAGAGTACTTATAGACGATGTAGCTTTACAGTACGTCACAGCTCTACCGATCGGAGTAACGGGAATAACAGGAGCAACAGGACCAACCGGACCAACCGGACTAACAGGACCAACAGGAATAACGGGACCAACCGGAGTAACAGGACCAACCGGAGATACCGGACCAATCGGAGATACGGGACCAACAGGAGTAACGGGACTAACCGGAGTAACGGGACCAACGGGACTAACAGGAGCTACTGGTCCAACGGGAGACACTAGTTCAAGGACAGCAAACTATTTATATGTTTATGATACAACTAATCAATTAATTTCAGTAGGAAGTGCCGTTATCTTCAATACAACAGGACCTAAAACTGGATCAGCATTGACACATGTAGCAGGTACTGACAATATTGTAATTAATATGGCCGGAACATATGTAGCTGAATTTAATTTAACAGCGGTACAGGCAAATCAATTTTCTTTTGCACTAAATGGTACACCAATTCCAGGGGGACGATATGGTACATCTATAAACCGTATCCAAACCACAGGTAATGTTGCTTTCACAGTTACAACTGTCCCATCTACACTAACTTTGGTTAACAATACCTCTACAACAGGAACTGTAACCCTTTTAAATAATGGAGGAGGAGCTTTAACCGCAGTGTCTGCTAGTATAAGTATTTTTGAGATAGGATAAAACAATTCATTTTTTATTAGGAGCACGGTAGCGATTCCTTCTTTTGAGAGCCAATTATAAAAAAATAATTCAAAATATTATATATTTTCATTTAGGAGTCTCGCCAATCCAATGACATAAAAACCATGCTAAGACATTTTGGGAAGTTAAATTCTTGATTTTCGTAAGCTAAGGTTTTTCTAAGTTATAAAAAAGATAAAAAGTTTGCATTTTTTTGTAGCAAAAATGTTTATTTTTGTTACGTAAGAGGATTAGAAAAAACGACAGCATGTATATTAGATAGGTGTAATATATATGCTGTCGTTTTAAAATATGAGTTTATATTAGTATTCAATACATTAGCTAAATCTATTATTTTTTACACTTCCATAATGATTGGAAGAAGCATTGGACGACGTCCCGTTTCAGTATATAAGAATGGGCTTAACACTTCTACAAGTTTTTGTTTGATTTGTGCCCAATTTATCATTCCCTCATTTAGTAAAGTAGATATACATTCATATACAATATTCTCTATTTTTTTCATCAGTTCTTCGGAACCTCGCATATATACAAACCCTCTTGTAACAATTGCGGGAGATGAGACTAATTGCTTTTGTTTACTATCTAAATTCAAACTTATAATGATAATTCCTTCTTCAGATAGAATCCTACGATCACGTAATACAATATTTCCAATATCACCTATACCGCTTCCATCAACATACACAGGTTGAGAAGGAATAGTTCTACTACTGATTCTTGCTTCTCTTTTCGAAATTTCTAATACTTCCCCGTTATCCATAACAAAACAATTTTCTAAAGGAAGACCACACTCCATAGCTAATTCCACATGCTTTTTTAACATACGATATTCTCCGTGAATAGGCATAAAGTATTTCGGCTTTAAAAGCGAGAGCATTAATTTTTGTTCTTCCTGTGCACCATGACCAGATGTATGAATATCACTTGTTTTGTGATGAATTACATTTGCACCTACTCGGTATAACTGATTAACAATCCTGTTAATGCTTAATACATTTCCAGGAATCGGAGAGGAAGAGAGCACAACAGTATCTCCAGGGATAATTTGAATGTAGCGATGGTTTCCATTTCCAATTCGAGATAAAGCTGCCATTGGCTCCCCTTGACTTCCTGTACATATAATGGTTATTTGATGACTTGCAATATGTTTTATTTCATGTATTCCAACGAATATGTCGTCTGGAGCTTGGATATACCCTAAATCTTTTCCTATTTGAATTGTTTTTTCCATACTTTTTCCTACAACTACAATTTTACGATTATACAAAATAGAAGCTTTTACAACTTGTTGTAATCTATGAACATTAGATGCAAAAGTCGCAAATAAGATACGTCCTTGTGCTTCTGAAAAAATTTCTTTTATGGATTGTCCAACCTTTTTTTCTGACATTGAATAACCAGGAACCTCACTATTTGTACTGTCAGACAGTAAACACAATACACCTTCCTTCCCAAATTCAGCAATCTTGTGTAGGTTTGCTTCTGTACCAACAGGTGTAAAATCAAATTTAAAATCACCAGTATGTACAATATTTCCATTTGGAGTCGTTACTACTATGCCAAACGCGTCAGGAATACTATGTGTAGTTCTGTAGAACCGGACTTTCATGTTTTGAAATTCAACCTCTATTTCATCTAGAATATTTTTTATTTCAACATGACGGATACTATGTTCCTCTAATTTGCTTTTAATGAGTGCTGCGGCTAATTTCCCAGCATATATTGGTACTTGTATGCGCTTAAATAAAAAAGGGATTCCACCAATATGATCTTCATGTCCATGTGTAATGAACAGACCTTTTATTTTATCTTTATTTCTTTCTAAATACGTGTAATCTGGTATAACGTAGTCAATTCCTAATAATTCTGTTTCAGGAAATTTAAACCCAGAATCAATAATAAGAATCTCATCTTTGTATTCAACAACATACATATTTTTTCCGATTTCTCCAAGTCCACCTAAAGCAAAAATCTTTGTTTTCCCAACTTGTAATTTCTCCATGTTCCAACTCCTTTATATCTAATTATAAAAATTCCTGATTTTGAAAGAACAGTCTTCAAAATCAGGAACAGTATGAACGTTATATGTTATTTCACAATCAACACAGGATATTTTACCCTTTTTGCTACTTTGTGGCTTACACTCCCTAATACCATCTCTTGTAAAGCATTAAGTCCGCGACTCCCTAACACGACTAAATCAAAATTCCCTTTATTCGCATAATCTACAATTGTTGGTCCGGGTTCTCCGTGTAAGATTTTAATTTCGTAAGACACACCTTTCGATAACAACTTTTCTTCAATGGGCAAGAGTCTCTTACGGCGTGACAACTCTAATTCTTCTTTTCCTTGTGCATGAAGAACTTCGTTCTTTGCTTTTGAAAAATCAACCACAAATACAATTTCAACTTTACAATCCTTTATTAAAGAAGCAATTTTGACCGCTTCTTGTGTTGCACGTAAGGAATGCTCAGAGCCATCGACAGCTAATAATATTTTTTTATACATGGTTTCCACTCCTAATACTGGATTAATGAGATGAAACTTTTCTATTCGTATTATTATATACAGCTAATTTTTCTACGAGTTTTTTACTAGAAGAATTTAAATTCTGTATAGTAACGATGTTACTGTTTTCACGATATTTAATAACTACCTTATCAATAGCCCCGACTGCTGAATCATCCCAAACATGGGTATTTGAGAAGTCAATAATAATACTTCTGTTTTTAACATTGAAATCAAATGCATCTACAAAACTTTCTACTGATGCAAAGAATAATTGACCTTCTACATCAAATGTTATATAGGAGTCAATTTGTCGTTTCACTACTTGTATCTTTGAAATTTTAGCAACAAAGAATATTGCACTTAATAAAACACCAGCAATTACACCTTTAGATAAGTCGTGCGTTGCAACTACGATAATAACGGTCACTAACATAACTACTGCATCGCTTTTTGGTGCTTTTACTAAATAAGAAAATGAAGACCAATCAAATGTACCAATTGATACCATAATCATAATTCCTACTAGAACAGGCATTGGAATTTGTACAACTAAATCTCCTAATACAATGATGAGAAACATTAAAAATAGTCCTGCGATCAGCGTAGACAGTCTACCACGTCCGCCTGATTTTACATTGATTACAGATTGCCCAATCATTGCACAACCTGCCATACCACCAAAGAAACCATTGATAATATTGGCGATTCCTTGTCCTCTTGATTCTTGGTTCTTATTGCTATCGGTTCCTGTCATATCATCTACGATAGATGCTGTTAGTAAAGACTCTAATAACCCTACAATTGCTAAAGCGATTGAATATGGGAAAATAATTTGCAGCGTCTCAAACGTAAATGGTACATCTGGAATAAAGAACGATGGTAATGTTCTTGTAATCGCTCCTAAGTCACCGACTGTTCGTAAGTCTAGGTGCATAAAAATTGTAACAGCTGTTAATAATACAATCGCTATTAACGGAGCTGGAATGGATTTGATAAATCGCGGTACAATATAGACAATAGCTAATGTAATCGCAACAAATACATATGTCAGATTGGAAATACCAATAAAATGTGGTACTTGAGCCATAAAAATTAAAATTGCTAACGCATTAACAAAACCAATCATGACAGCACGTGGAATAAATTTCATTAATCTTGCTACTTTACATACCCCAAAAATAATTTGTATAACACCAGTCAAAATTGTGGCTGCTAATAAATAATTCAGCCCATGTTCTTTAACTAAAGGAACCATAAGCAATGCCATCGCACCTGTTGCCGCTGAAATCATTCCAGGACGACCACCTATAAAGGCAATAATAACTGCAATACAAAAAGATGCATATAATCCTACCATTGGATCTACACCCGCAATAATGGAAAATGCAATTGCCTCTGGAATTAATGCTAGTGCAACTACAATCCCCGCGAGGATATCTGCTCTAACATTAGAAAACCATTCTGTTTTTAATTTTTCTACCACTGTTTTATACACCTCATATCATTTATTTTGTGGCTTTTAAGTCTCATAAAAGCCGCGTTCACGATTTAATAAAAACAGTCTAACACTTATCGTCCCAAAAAGGAACCTTTTTGATACTGATTTTTCGACGCCAAGTTATGGTATGATAAAAGAAACATCTTAACTGTTAGGAGAGCATGTATGTTAATCGGATATATGAGACCATATCAAGATGATCTGAAATGCGAGGGACAACTAAAAAACTTAGAAAAAGTAAAGTGCACAAAAATCATTTCAGAGGAACATTCATCAGCAAAAAAAAGAACACATCTTAAAAGTATGATAAGTAACCTGAACCCAGGTGATAAAATAGTCGTTACAAAACTTTTTACATTGGCTGATTCAACACGCCATCTGGTGGAGTTAATAGAAAAAATTGATATGAAAGGCGCTTACTTTCAATCTCTTACTGAGGGAATCGACACAAGCAATCAAGCTGGATATCAATTCAGCTTGATTTTAAATCATCTTGTTAATTTTCAAAGTGACGTGATAAGTGAAAAAACAAAAAAA
Organism: Bacillus cereus group sp. BceL291; assembly: GCF_051776705.1. Lineage (NCBI taxonomy): Bacteria > Bacillati > Bacillota > Bacilli > Caryophanales > Bacillaceae > Bacillus > Bacillus cereus group sp. BceL291. The sequence continues at coordinate 14,269 of NZ_JBPWAP010000095.1, forward strand.
GGCTTATACGAAGCAAAACAGAAAGGAATCACTCCAGGACGCCCAAGAAAACCTGATGAAAATGTAAAACGTGCGATTGTTATGTATCAAAGTGGAGATTATAGTCTTGCTCAAATAAAAGATGAAACAGGAATTAGCAAATCCACGCTATACAGATATCTAGAAAATTAAACATTAATTATATTTGGCATTGAACCTAATTAAACCTACAAAAATTGTGTAGGAATGTAGATACTCACTATAAAAAAACAAACGATTCTTCCTCGACAGCTTGTTGAAAGAATCGTTTGTTTTTTTATAGATCTTGTTGAAAATTTCATTATATACCTATAAAGACAGCAAAAGGTCATGTAATGGAAGTTAATTCCAGTCTATGACCT
>NZ_JBPWAP010000096.1:0-14196 GCF_051776705.1 Bacillus cereus group sp. BceL291
TGTACATAAGAACAAATTATCGATGGCAAGCCGTATGCGGTGAAAATCGCACGTACGGTTTAGAGTGGGGGAAAAGATGGAGATTATTTCAAAGTCTTACCTATCACTATCGGATTTGATTGCTGATTTGCTTCCAGAGAGATTTAATAATGAGGAGATTTCTGAAATAGGAACAACGGTTCTTGCGATTCCTGGTGTAAATGCTTGGCGAATTACTATGCCTGTATTAAAGGATATGGGTGTAGAAAATGTCTATTTAGCGTTTGATGCCGATTTAGTAGAGAATCAAAAAGTAAGGAAAGCTCTTATAGACTTTGCGACAGAGTTAAAGCGATTGGGCTATAACGTAATCATAGCTGCATGGAACCCAACGCAAGGTAAGGGGCTGGATGATACAATGCAAGCGGGATTTAAACCTGTATTTCAGAGATTGTGAAAGTTATAAAGTAGGTTGATATTTTCATAAATAGGTAGATTGAAAAAGATAGAGTTTTTAATTCTATCTTTTTCTTATATCCAATTAACTAAAAGAAGGGTAGAAGAGAATATGAATACATCTATGAAAAAAAAACTAGTGAATTTACGAGTTGATTTTGCTTTCAAGCGCTTGTTTGGAGTAGAAGGAAATGAAGATATATTAATAGGGTTTCTGAATGCGGTACTACAATCATCTATTGATGAAGAAATTACATCTTTGCACTTAGATGATCCGCATCTTCCAAGAGAGCAGAAGGGTGATAAATTATCTATTTTAGATTTGCGAGCTACTCTGAATAATGGTATAAAATTAAATATAGAGATTCAAGTTCGAGACAAAAAAGATATGATAGAGCGCTCTTTGTTCTATTGGTCAGGCATGTATTATTCCCAAATGACTCAAGGGATGAAGTACACGGAATTAAGACCAACCATTTGTATTAATATAGTAGATTTCATACTATTTCCAGAAGAGCAAGAGTTTCATAATGTTAATACAGTGATGAACAAAAAATCTAAGCGTATCATTACAGAAAATATGCAGTTGCATTTTCTTGAAATTCCAAAAGTAATTCAAGAATGGCAAGGAGAACGAATGAATCCATGGGAAGACTCTTTAGCGCGTTGGTTATTATTATTTCCTGCGCATGAGGATGAGAGATTAACAACAATCCTGGAGGCGATAGCAATGGAAAAAGATCCAGTTTTGAAAAAGGCAATAGAGGATTGGGAGCGTTTAAGTAGCGATAAGGATTTTTTACGCTTATATGAGGCTAGAGAAAAAGCAATAAAAGATAGAATATCAGAAATAGAAACGGCAGAAGAAAAAGCTGCGAAAAAGGCCGCAGAAATAGCTACCAAAAAAGCCACAGAAGAGACTAGAATTGCAACTAAGATAGAGATGATTCACAATTTAATTAATGTCGGTATACCTATTGAGAAAGTAGCGGAAGCCACTGAATTAAGTGTGGAAGAGGTTAATGAAATTTTAAAAAATAAAGAGTAAATATAAATAATATTAAATAGGTAATTGTGATTACAAACAATTACCTATTTTTTTATTATTTTTGATTGATGCCCATTTTGTGATTACAACTATATTTTTTCTTGCTTTAGGATTCCCTCTAATTCATAACGAAATTCATTAGTCTTCTTAACATCCTTTAAGATTGCCTCAAGATCCTCTTTTTTAACAAATTCTCTAATGGAATGGTTAAATAACATTAATCTACCGTATCTTTGTTCAATCTCTTTAAACCACGTTTCATTTTTCAATAACTTAAAGTTTTTACGAATCATTTTTTCTTTTTTTGAAGGAATGGACATAAGGATTCCCCCAAATATATCGCCAATTAAGTCACCCATGAATAAGCCTCCTTTTTCTACATTGTACCATTCAGAAAAAACGATGTGGGATCAAAAATTCAATACGCTATAATGAAATTAAGAGAATATATACGAGGGAAGAGGAAATAAATATGAAGGTAACCAGGGATATGCTACATGAAATGATAGACAAGGTAAATGAAAGTGAAATACATAAAATATACGATGTGTTGCAATCTATTTTAAATAGTAATGAAATTATAATTACCCCTAGAGAGGCAGCGTTAAGAAAAGCGAAAAAAATAAAAGTTGTTTCGTTAGATGCATTAGATTCATTTTTTGAAGAGAAAGAATAATTATATACTTAATATGTAATTTTTATATATTTAAGGACGTTAAGAGGTATGTTATTATGCAAAATAAAAAAGAAGGTTATTATGTACATGTGTATACACTTAGAGACAAAAGTACAAAATCTATAAAAATAGAACCATCGTGCTCATTGAATGAAGAAATGAAAGTTTTAGGTCTTACGGACAGTGATATTTTTCAAATTCAAATGGTATGGTACGATCCTAACAAAGAGCATAAAAAGTAATAAAGGTGTAAATAAGGGGTTGTATTTTTAAAATCGTATTGCTATAATATAAACGTAATAAGATTTTACAATAAAATATAAAATTAATCAGTTCGCATATAAGAGAAGACCTCAATATGCGCCATGTCCTTAGGGGACGTGTGCGTGTATTGGGGTCTTTTTGCGTTTTGCGAGCAAAAACATCCGGAGGTGCAGGAATTATGTTGAATTGGTTGTCTGCAAAACTTATGACAACATCAGTAGGAGATTTCTTACTGGCAAAAAGTAGCTTTACGAAAGGTCTTGGTGGTAGTGGCAGTGGTGCCAATGCTGAAACTGTCCAAAAAAGCATGAACACATTAGTGAAAACTTTAATTGGTTTTGGGGGAATTTGGGTGGCAGCTTGCGTTGTATTCGCAGCTATTAAACTATCTGGTGCACAAGGAAAGAACCCTGAAAACCGTACACAAGCTATGATTGGTTTAGCTTGCGCGGCAATTGGAGGCTTTGTCATGATCAAAGCGTACGACATTGCTGCTTGGGTTACAACAATCTAATAAAAGAGTTTGTACAAGCTCTCCTCCATTTGGGGAGAGCTTCTCTTATACAAGGGAGGAAACAAAATGAGAAAAGTAACTGTTCCTGTTGATATGACTTCGGAACAAAAAACGCTGTTAGGTGTATTAAGTAAGCGCCAATTGATTTATTTATTAGGTGGCGGGGCGGCCCTTTATTTATATGTACCATTTTTATGGCAGTTGTTTGCACCTATTGATGCGGTAGTAGCGTTTTTTATTTGCCTAATTTTAGCACTACCAACGGTAGTAGGTGTAATAGCGTTTGGTTTTATTTATAAAGAAAAACAACACATGTATCTTGATAGATTTTTACTTATCAAAATGCGTAGCCGCTCCGAAAAAGGAAAGTGGAGAAAAGGGTACGAGCCAACTACATGGGCAAAGGAGAATTTATAAATGTTGGAAATGATATATTTTGCGGCGATAGCCATTGTAGGGTTTTTCTTTTATCGGAAAATGAATGGAAAACCGCTGTTTGGTTCTAAGAAAAAGGGGAAAAAGCAAGGTGGAGTAGAGAAACATACTGCTGAAAAATCTGGAAAGAAAAACAAAAAGAATACACCTGCTGAATCGGAAATTGATGAGGATAATGTTGATTTCTTTCGGGATTTTGTAGAAGACATTAAGGAAATTGATAATCACATGATTCGATATCATGATGACACATTTGTCCTAATTGCGGAAGCACATCCGGTTAACTATTACTTACTTTCCAATATGGAACAAGAAGCGATTGATATCAAAATTGAATCATGGTTAACCACATTAGAGTTTAATACGAAAGTATATATTCAAAGTAAGTTCGTAGATTTAACAGATCCTGTACGAAAAATGACAGAAACGATGAAAGGTGCGAAGGACCTTACACCAGAGACGGTTCTATATGGACAAGAAGTTATCGATAACTTAGAGTACTGGCAGCGTTCACAACCTCGATATGAACAAAAACGTTATTTAATTTATCCATATAAGGTTGATATTAGTACGATTACGGCTGATACAGAGGACGAATTAGAAGAAAAGATTGTAGATAAGGCATTTAACGAACTATATCGTCGTTATAATGCATCCCGAAATCTACTATCGAAAGCAAAAATTAATGTAGAAATGTTAACGAAAGATAAATTAATAGAACTTTTATACGTAGCATTTAACCGTCGGAAAGCCGTAAAAGCTCGTTTCCAGGATTTAATTGAAAACGAGAATTTCTCGCTCTATTCAACAGGGGAAACAAATGAAAGAAAACTAGAGTTAATGAAGAAAGTGCTAGCAGAAGAAAAAGCAGAAAAATCAAATAATGGGGTGGCGTAAATATGAAGTTATTCGGAAAAAAGAAAAAGGAAAAGAAAAAAGAAAAGAAAAAAGTAGAAGCCGAAGAGAAGGATGAATTGGAGCTAGAGGAGGAAGAGCTGGAAGAAGAAGTACCGACGCAATTAGACAATCAAACAACAGTGTTTGATGTTATTGCTCCAGAAGGTATGAAAATTGATGCAGAAGATTATGGAGTTATTAAACAATCTTTAGGAAGCAATACGTTCTTCCGTCCGTTTTATATTCCACGTGATGGGTACCCACGTATGATGCAAACCAATTGGCTCAACATGTTAACTTCGGCTGGAGAAGTGGATGTCATGATCGATATTCATAAAGAGCCAAAAGCTAAAGCAATGCGATCATTAGATATGCAGCTGACAATGTTACGTTCCAATCTTTCTTTCCAACGTACACGAGGAAACATTGACCAAGAAAAAGACTTAGATGCAAAAATTCAAGATACAAACAATTTAATGGATGAAATCCAGTTCAATGAAAACGACTCTTATATGGTGAGTACGATGGCTGTTGCGTATGCAGAATCAAAGAAAGAATTAGACGTTTTATGTGAATATCTTGAAGATGAAATGCAAGCATCTCACTTTAAGATAGCGAGTACTTGGAACCGTGTGAAAAGTGGTTTGAAAGCGGTTATGCCATTAGGTGCACCAAATACGCTGCAAGATACTTATCGAAATATCGATAGACGTGCTCTATGTACATTTGCACCCTTTGTATCAGGATCCGGAAGATTTAACGGTGGGATACCAATAGGAAAGAACAAAATTACTGGCCAAGTAGAATTTTTAAATTCATTCGGGAATGCAGATTATCGTCCACCAAACTATAACATTGGTGTGACAGGAATTTCAGGTTCCGGGAAAAGTTTACTTTTAAAAATGAAGCTAGCTCGTGAAACGTCACTTGCAGATACACATGCAATGATTATCGATCCAGAAGGTGGCGCGACACGTTCCTAAGTGAAAAGCTTGGGCATTGTCGAACTTACAGTTCTACAGTGAACTATCATTCCGAGAAGTCAAACGATAGGGTAACGCCTTGAAGGGCTTCCTTTAATCCTTCGACATGCAGTGAAGTTAGCAAGAACCTTACTGTATGAAGCTCGGTGAAGTCGGCTGAGAGTTACCGTAAGTCTTAGAGACACGAAAGCCGTCCAGAGGTGGACGGTGTAACCTATAAGCCGGAAGTCTATAAAACACTTATGGTTAGGATGCACGATAAACTATTAGCGAGTTTTTAGTAGTGCAGACGAATCTCTGATGGTACGGGCCTATATCGGGAGCATATCCAAAGGTATGCTGACACAATTAGTGTCGCTACTGTGGATGAGTAAAACTCTCCTTTATGAAAGTCCATATATTGTTATAGGCAATATCAAGGTAGCAGGCTCATAGGGGAAACCTAACAGTGTATGTACAGATAGGAATGATGGAACGTGGTAAGCTGCCGACACCGAGGGCTTGCATCCCTGTGAAGTGGTTCTAGGGAAAACACTAATGATATTAGTTAGATGTATAACCTAGATTTATGGCAGTGAAAGTGGTGGCACAGTACCTGTGAAGCGTGTAATGAACGCAGAGGGATAGCCACTAGTCGATTGAAGACTGACAGTTACTTACGGTTAACATGGTTTCGAGTAAGACTAAAGAGATGTAATTCTCCCGAAACTGAAAGGAGGTTACAGTCCATGTTAAAGAAAACCAAACTAAGACACAATGAATATTACAACATGCAAAGTAAGTATGATGAATTATATTCCGGTAGTCTTAACGGTAACAATTTTTACAAATTGATTAACATTATCGGTTCTGAAGAAAATATTCGATTAGCATATCGCAACATTAAAACCAATAAGGGGAGTAAAACTCCTGGAGTTGATAATTTAACTATTAAAGATATTTGGCATTTAAATGATACAAAGATTATTCATGAAGTCAGAAAACGTTTAGGTGATTACAAACCACAAGCTGTTAAAAGAGTTTTTATTCTTAAAGAGGGAAGTGACAAAAAGCGACCTCTGGGTATTCCTACAATTTGGGACAGGTTGGTACAACAATCTATTCTCCAAGTATTAGAACCTATTTGTGAAGCGAAATTCCATAACCATAGTTATGGTTTTAGACCAAACAGAAGTGCCCATCATGCTCTTAGTAGAGTGGTAAGCCTAATCAACATAGGGAACCAACATTACTGTGTTGACATTGATATTAAAGGTTTCTTTGATAACGTTGACCACGGAAAATTGCTAAAACAAATGTGGACACTGGGAATAAGAGATAAATCGCTTTTATGTGTTATTTCGAAAATCCTAAAATCTGAAATTGAAGGAGAGGGTATTCCTAGTAAAGGAACTCCGCAAGGAGGGATTATTTCTCCCTTACTTTCAAATATCGTTCTAAACGAACTGGACTGGTGGGTTAGTAGTCAATGGGAAACCTATAAACCTCATAGAATTTCTACTAAGCATTTAGGATTTCGGCAGTATGCCAGGAAATATACAAACTTAAAATGTGGTTACATCGTACGCTATGCTGATGACTTCAAAATAATGTGCCGAACTTATGAGGAAGCACAACGCTTTTATCATGCGACTGTTGACTTTCTTCAATCCCGTTTGGGATTGGAAATCAATCCAGATAAATCTAAAGTAGTTAATCTTAAGAAGAATGCATCGGATTTTCTTGGCTTTAAAATCAAAGTTGTACAACAAGGTAAAGCCAAATTCGGATATATTGCTAAAACCAGTATGTCTGACAAGGCTGTTACTAAAACGAAACGACTATTGAAAGAGAAAATCAAAGATATTCAAAAAGTACCTACTTCAGAAAGTGTTAACAAGTTTAACATAGCTCTTATTGGTGTACAGAATTATTATAAATACGCAGTCACAATTTATATGGATTTAACAGTGGTGAAGTATACTCTTTGGAAAACCATAAGAGTCAGACTTAGGTATAAAATGAAGCACATAAAATTTTGTAACACATCTGCTAATTTCAAAAAGAAAGCCAGAGGAATACAACCAAATTCTAAAATTTACGTTGTGCAAAGAACTCCGCTCTTACCAATTACAGGTGTGCATCATAAAAATCCGTGGAATTTCTCACAGGTTGTCTGTAATTATACAGAGAAAGGACGTAACAAAGTGCATAGTAATTTGAGAGCAATACCAAAAGATGTTCTTAATCAAGTTATGAACACCTACTCGAAGAGTAGAAGTATTGAGTACAACGATAATCGGATATCTAAATACGTTGCTCAATATGGAAAGTGTTATATAACCGGTGAAGAAATCGGTGTTGATCGTGTACATTGTCACCATATTATTCCCATTAACCAAGGTGGGAACGACAGGTACAACAACTTGGTTATTGTAGATTGGTTTATACACAAGCTAATACACATGACAAATCACACCAAGATTAAACGATACCTTCGGTCTTTCAATCTTAACGAGAAGCAAATGGATAAATTAAATGTGCTAAGAACCAAAGCTGGCAATGAACCGATAGTAATATAAATTAATTTATAGAGTCAGTTGGATACGATGGAACGCCGTATGCTAGGAAACTAGCACGTACGGTGTGAGGTGGGGGAAAAGGTGGAGATTACATCAAAGCTTTACCTATCATCATAATTCGTAAAAATTACAAAACGTTTAGGTGGTATTAATTTAAACATTTCACCAGAAAGTAATATCATTATTAACCCTTGTGCAATCGCTGTAACAGAACTGCAAATTACAGATAAAGATGAAGAACTAGAAGCGCTGGAACAATACGATAAGAAAGAACTCGTAGAGCGTGATGGCGTGAAGTATGTAAGATTTGTACCGATTCTAGAGAAAATCAATGAAATACTCGGATTCTTTGACATTATTATACGCGGACAAGATTTTGATCAACCAGGATTAAATGTATTCCAACGTACAATGCTAGAAGATGCAATCCGTGAAGTGTTTGATAAACATGGTATTACTTCACATCCTTCTTCTTTATATACAGATGAAGTGAAGAAGGTGGATGGACAATTAATTCAGTCTCAAGTAAGAAAGCCAGAGCCAGAGTTAAAAGAAATCTACGATGTCATAGTAGAAAATCATGGAGATGATGTGAAGGCAGAAGAGTTAATCGCCGCGATTCGTCCGTTCTTACGTGATGGTTCAAAACCATTATTTGATGGACAAAGTCATTTTGGTCGTGGTGTAGAAACACAGTTAAATGAATCACGCGTTGTTAATTTCAACATTAGCCATTTAGAGGAAGGATTTTTAAAACCAATCGCTTTCCACGTTATCTTGAACTATATTTGGGAGCATTGGATTAAGAGTCCAGAACATGCTATCAAACGAAAAGTACTGTATGTGGATGAGATGTGGCAGTTTATCGATTATGAACAAACGGTTAACTTCTTAGAAAAAGTAGCACGTCGTTCACGTAAAAGAAATGCCGGTATGTGTTGGGCAAGTCAGGACTTTGTTCGTATCTTAGAAAATGTAAAAGCTCGTGGTATCTTGCAATCTACTTTCTCTTATTTCTTCTTAGAACAAAATAAGATTGATAAGAAAAAAATTCAAGAGAACTTTAACTTAACTGCTGGGGAGCTTGATATTATTCTCAACAATCCAGGAAAAGGAGAAGGGATTTTCCGTGTAGGAGATAGTTCGGTTTGGATTCAAACAGATCCATCAGATAAAGAAATGATGTTTATTGAATCGAATGAAGCGGTACTTCAAGAGCTTCTAAACAATATGAAGAAAGTACAAGGGTACGCAGGATAGTAGCGTACCTTTGTAAAGGAAGGTGAAATTATGCTTGAGAAAATAATAGATTGGGTCGGTGGCCTTGTTATCCATATGGTAAAGGCCCTACTAGCGCCTATTTATGGATTTATGGATACTATTCCAGTTCTAGTCTTTGGTGGAGATAAATCTAATCTAGATTTTTTATATGCAAAGAATGCAGTTACGAATGTATTAGATACTGGTATGCCTGTCATGTTTAAATTTGTTGCTTTTTGTGTCCTCGTCAGTGTAGTGATTACAGCAGCAAAATATTCAGCAACGACTATGAATCCAAATAATCGCACGGCATTAATTGAATATGCAAAAGACTTAATGATTATCTCGATTTGCCTCTGGCATTTAGATTTCTTTTATAATTTTGTATTTGATCTAAATTCTTGGATTACATTGGAATTTAAAGAGGCGATAAATGGAGTAAATAACGGGAATTTCAACCCGGATCAACAAATACCTTTATTAAAGTCTGGACTGTCTGACAATAAGACGATTACAGAACTTTCAATGGAAGGCCATAAAAATGATTATATGTTTATCATATTCGGACTATTTATTGAAGCTGGATTAATGATATGGGCAAACTTTTATTATTTAATGCGTGCTGTGACACTATACGTATTAATGTTACTAGGCCCTGTAATGGTAGGAATGTGGTTGTTCCCGCAAAAGAAACAACAGACGTTATATTGGATTCGTGAGTTTATGGGAGCAGTATTAATTCAAGCGATTCACGCAATTACCCTATGGTTAGTCATTACACTTATTGGAGGTGCACAAAATCCTATCATAAAATTAGTATTGCTTGCCATGTTTATCCCAGTTGGTGAAATTGTGAAAAGTTTTATTGGCCTTAGCACCAATGCATCCGCTGGTATTCATAGAGCGGGTACGATGATGGGTATGGGTGCTTTAGCAAGTGTGGCTGGTTTGGTTAAAGGTGTTCGTGACGACTACCGTAGTGCAAAAGATAAAGGGAAAGAAAAGAAAGATGGAGAGAAAGATAATAAAGAAGATGCGGATAACCCGAAAAATGCATTAGGAGCAAATTTAGGGACAGATGTTGGTACAACATCTCGTGCAGCTCGTATGTTAAAAGCAGGTCAAATTGGAAGTTCAATTGGTAAAGCAGCGACAGGACTTGCAGGTATGGCAGCGGGAGCTGGTCTTGGACCGGGAGCGATGGTAGCAGGCTCGCAAGTTGGAAGTGCATTAGGTAGTGCTCCTGGTGCAGTGGCTGGTAGAAGTGTTGCTGCAGTCGGCGAAGGGGCTGTAGCCTTAGGAAAACATATTGGTTCGAGTATAAAGAAGGGTGCGGACACGTATTCAAATCTAAATGGCGAATCGTATCCGGAACTAACCGATGAAGATATCGCACAGGATTTAGCTACAAAAGATTTTGAAAATTGGAAAGCGGATAATCCTGATTCTGCAGTTGCGAGTCGCTTAAAACAAGCATTCCCTGGTGCGTCCGATGCAGAGATTGCTAAAAAAGTAGCGAAAACAAATGGTGATCAAATGTCTCGTTTCTCAAATCAGCGGAAACAAGATTTACAAAATATAAAGAAAACCGCTACACCATATGGAAATGCTAGAGATTTAGTTAACGCTGCAACGAATGCATTCCAAAAGGGGTATGAGGCAGACCATAAAGATACGTTTATGAGTCAGTTACCAGAAAATATGTCAGCGGAAGAGAAAGAGAAACATTGGAACGACCATTTGAACACAAAAGTACAAGGATTTAGAAACCACGCAGAACAGGCGGCAACAAAAGCAGGAGCCATGCCAGTTGATGCGAAGGACAAACAAGGAAACAATCTGTTTGATAAGTCCTATGTGAATAAAGATGCGTTTGCTTCTCGGCTTGCATTAGGAAAAGTCGGAAAAGCAGTCGAGGATGTAAAAGGAGAAACGTTAGAAAGTGGCCATCAAAATATGGGACAAGTCGGTGCTCTTGTCGGTGCTTCTACTGCTGCATTTAAGAAAGCATATAGTGCAGACCATAAGGCGGGATTCATGAAACAATTCCCTGCAGATATGCCGCAGCAAGAAAAAGAAGCCGCATGGAATAAACATTTAGGTCAAAAAGTACAAGGATTTCAAAATCATGCACAACAAGCGGCGGAATCAGCTGGTATTGTACAGCAAAAAGACGGTACAAACTATGCGAATAAAAAAGCTTTCGCTGCTCATTTATCACAACAGTTACAAAAAAATCCTGGCTTAAATGCGATGGGTGTATCTAGTGTGGCAGGCATTCAGAAGGCAGTCAACGGCGTGAAAACGCATGGTTTGACAAGTGGAACAGGAAGCCAGCAAGCAAAACAAGTAAGTAATGTTGGGAACCTGGTACAAGCTTCTACAGAATCCTTTAAACAGGGCTATGCAGCAGAACAACAGGCAAGCTTTATGAAAAAGTTGTCTCCAACTATGTCTCAACCACAAAAAGAGCAAGCTTGGCAGTCTCACCTGAATGAAAAAGGAAATGAATTTAAAGCAGTCGCACAACAAGCGGCAGTACAAGCGGGAGCGATGCCCGTACAGGCAAAAGATATGAGTGGTAAGAGTCTACATAATCAATCGTATATTAATAAAGATGCCTTTGCTTCGCAATTAACGAAAGGTTTACAAAGCCATGCAAGTCTTGGAACGGTGAGCCAACAAGTAGGTTCTGGAATTACTAGTGCGATTCAAGGTGTTCGTTCACATGGCGTTGCGACAGGTGGCGCAATCAATAAAGCTGTATATGCAGCGACACAAACGCAAGCGAGTATAGCACGTGCAGGAGATCTTTCCGTTGCGGAAATTGAACGCTCTTATGCAGATGCATCAACAAGTGTAGCGAATATTGCACAAAGTGCTGGTAAAATGTCTATCCCAACTTCCGCAGTGGGACGTATGACACAGCAAAGTACAAAACTTGGCATGAGTGTAATGGAAGGTGCGAAACACCTTATGCTTGCGGATCGCATTGATACGGTATCAAATGCATACTTTAGTGCCGCGAGTGCTGTTCAACAATCCGGAGGGAATGCAGTACAAAGAGTAATAAGTGGGACTACTGCTGCAGTTAATACATCATTAGGTGGGAATGCAGCAGAGCGTCACTATAATGTGACAAAAGGCTTAAGTTACGCCGCAGGTGTGATTGGTGGTGCGGGTGCTTATCAAGCAACTGCACGTATGGTAAGTAAACATAATCCGTATAACAGTGCAGTTCGTACAGAAGCAAAAGAGATTCAGGAAATTCAACAGATGGTACCGACAACAACAGATCATACAGGCGCGCAATCGGTTGTAAAAGGTGCCGTACGTCTTGTGACGACAAATAATAAATCTTGGATTGAAGCAAAAGACGCTAGTGGTATGACGCAAGTTGTATCTCGTTATGGTAGTGGAGATAGCAGTATACGATCTGGACAAGTCGTATATCAGGACTTAAATATTTCAGATGGACAATTAACGCAGTATCGTAATGGTGCGAAAGCATCTCCAGCCTATATACAAGATTCAAGTGGTGGCAAAATCAATATCAATCGCTCGATCAATGTAAATCCAAATCAATTAGTAGGAAATCAAAATCAAAGACCGTTGCAACAGAAACCGGTATTTAATGAACCACCACTTACGGTCAATCACAAGGTAGACAATGGTCACTTCTATATGTCTGATTTAGACCAAGGTGGTTATAAGAATGTACAAATGGTGGTAGAAAGAGATCGTAGTTACATGGTTGCGACAACAACAGACGGTACAGTGTCACGTATTTCGCCATTCGGAAAAGGAGATACGCGTTTACAAGCAAACCAAAGGATTGAAAGAGCTTGTGAAGTGAAAGACAGTAGTATTAAGCCAAAAGAAGAAATTTTAGTCACACATACACAGGACGAAGTTGTTCGTACAGAGACGCATCTGAATTTATCAAAACATGACCCGCAAAATCTGATTCCATTTGCGCCAAATCCTCGCTTAGCGCAGCGAAGAGGAAGAAATTCTCAAAATGGAAAATATGGTGTGATAAGTCTATGAGTCAAAATCCTAACGATCCAAATGAACAGAAAAAAAGTAATCTTTTAAAAGATGTAGCTTCCCACTTTATTAAGAAAAAAGGGATGCAAGCGCGCGGGAAGATGGCAAAATTGGCAGGAAAAGCAGGAAGGGCGGCAGCGAAAGCTGCTGCCAAAATGCTAAAAGCAGGTATATTAAAAATTGTGGGTGCTGTTATAGCAGCGGTTGGAGTACCTGCCGCTTTAATTATGGGAGTAATTATTGCTGTGTGTGTGATTTTAGTCTCTTTTGTACCTTTTACCGATGATGAAGGTAAGACAGAGGAACAAGTAAAAAAATATATGGAAGTTTCAATGGCATTGAATGTGGATTGGAAAGAGGTTGTCGCATTTGATATGGCGCGATACGATAATGATTTGACTGGTAAAGATCCGCACGATGCTATATCATATTTCTTGGATATCCAATATGAAGAATATACGGAAAAAGAGGTATGCGAGGCAGGACCGAATGGTCCTTGCGAAAAAAAGAAAAAGGAGATGCAAAAAACAAAATCTGAAAGTTACTCCGGACCAGATGTAAAAAAGATAGTAGGAGATACAGATTTTAAGAAAAAAATAGATGAGATTAATGCAAGTGGAAGCAAAAAAGTGACAACATCTTCTCATGGACTAGAGAAAGCGATGGAACTCGCAAAGTTTAGTAAAAGTCAAAAAGAACGTGCGCGTGAGATATTAGAAGCCGGGATGTTAGAAGGTATGTATGGACATCTAGCACCTTCTAGTAATTTTGTTGGTGGTATGTGTGTAGGTAATGTGAGTCCTGGCGGGGAGCCTGTCAATCTTAATGCAAAAGTTACAGGATATCTTCCAAAGATTAAAGAAATGGCAGAAAAACATGGTGTTGCTCAATATGTTGGTATTTTGGCTGCCCAAATGATGCAGGAATCAGGTGGAGCAGGAAATGACCCGATGCAGGCTTCAGGCGCGACACGTTTCTCTATAAGCGTTTAGACGTGAAGTGAGAGTGTTGCTGAAATTTATCTTAAGCAACAATAACTAATATATCGAGAGTTGGAATGAAAATCGTCATGT
>NZ_JBPWAP010000097.1:0-14145 GCF_051776705.1 Bacillus cereus group sp. BceL291
ACTTTATGAAGACGTTTAGCCACTTCCTATCGAATCCAGTGGATTTATTTTCAAAATCCTCTAGCAATATTTTTTGAAAATGTCCCCTTGACTTTTCATAGTTGGTCTTTTGAATTTATTAGTGGAGGTAGCAACATTGTCTGTAAATCGAATTCTTGTTATTAACCCAGGTAGTACATCCACAAAAATTGGTGTTTTTGATAATGAAAGACCCGTTTTAGAAGAAACGATTCGTCATGACGTAGAACAGATTGGGAAATACAAGCGAATTATCGACCAATATGAGTTTCGAAAAGAAACGATTTTAGAAGTTCTACATTCTCATGGTATTAACATTTCAAAATTAAACGCTGTTTGTGGACGTGGTGGATTACTTCGTCCAATCGAAGGCGGTACGTATACAGTAAACGATGCGATGTTAGAAGATTTAAAAAATGGGTTTAGCGGTCATCACGCTTCAAACCTTGGAGGCATTTTAGCATATGAAATTGCTTCTGGATTAAACATTCCTGCATTTATTGTGGATCCTGTCGTTGTAGATGAGATGGAGCCAGTTGCTCGTATAAGTGGTATTGCTGGTATGGAACGTAAAAGTATCTTCCATGCATTAAATCAAAAAGCAGTTGCTCGTAAAGTAGCCGAACAGTTAAACCACAAATATGAGGATTTAAATTTATTAGTTACACATATGGGCGGTGGTATTACAGTTGGTGCTCATAAAAAAGGAAGAGTAATCGATGTGAATAACGGTTTAAACGGAGAAGGACCATTTAGTCCAGAGCGTGCTGGTACAGTACCAGTAGGGCAACTAGTAGAAATGTGTTTCTCTGGTGAGTATTACCGAGATGAAATGATTAAAAAGCTTGTCGGACAAGGTGGACTTGTAAGTTTAATCGGTACAAATGATGCGATTAAAGTAGAGAAAATGGTTGAAAAAGGTGATCCTGAAGCAACTCTTATTTATAAAGCAATGGCATATCAAGTTGCAAAAGAGATTGGCGGAGCTAGCGCTGTACTTCACGGGAAAATCGATGCAATCGTATTAACTGGTGGACTGGCATACAGTAAAATTCTTGTCGATGAAATAAAAGAGCGAGTGGACTGGATTGCAGATGTTATCGTACATCCAGGCGAAGATGAGTTAGAAGCGTTAGCAGAAGGAGCACTTCGTGTATTACGTGAAGAAGAAGCTCCAAAAGAATATGTTGTACGTGAAAAAGAAACGGTAGCTAGGGGTTGAGATAATGGCAAAAGAATATGATTTAGTCATCGTTGGCGGCGGTACTGGTGGATATGTTGCTGCAATTCGTGCATCACAACTAGGGTTAAAAACTGCACTAGTCGAAAAAGAAAATCTTGGTGGTACTTGTTTACACAAAGGATGTATCCCTAGTAAAGCTCTTTTACGTAGTGCGGAAGTATATGCAACTGCTAAAAAAAGCGAAGAGTTCGGAGTTATTGCAAGCAATGTAGAACTAAACTTTGCGAAAGTACAAGAGCGTAAAGAGAAGATTGTAACGCAGCTTCATAAAGGCGTTCAACACTTAATGAAACAAGGTAAAATTGATGTGTTTGAAGGTATTGGCCGTATTCTTGGCCCATCTATTTTCTCTCCGATGCCAGGGACAATTTCAGTTGAACTTGCAAGTGGAGAAGAGAATGAAATGTTAATTCCAAAAAATGTACTTATTGCAACAGGTTCTCGTCCAAATTCATTACCAGGTTTAGAATTAGACGGAGAGTACGTAATGTCTTCAGATCATGCCCTAAAAATGGAAACGCTTCCTAGTTCGATTATTATCGTTGGTGGCGGTGTAATCGGTATTGAGTGGGCATCTATGCTTGCTGACTTCGGTGTAGAAGTTACAGTATTAGAGTATGCGAAAACAATATTACCACTAGAAGATCAAGACGTTTCAAAAGAAATGCAACGTCTATTCAAGAAAAAAGGTATTAAAGTGGTAACTGGTGCAAAAGTATTACCAGAAACATTGGTAAAAGATAATGGAGTAACAATCCAAGCTGAACACAACGGTGAAAATAAAGAATTTAAAGCAGAAAAAATGCTTGTATCTGTAGGAAGACAAGCGAATACGCAAAATATTGGCTTAGAGAACACAGATATCGTTGTGGAAAAAGGATACATTCAAACAAATGAGTTTTATCAAACGAAAGAATCGCATATTTACGCAATTGGAGATGTAATCGGTGGCCTGCAACTTGCTCACGTTGCTTCTCATGAAGGAATTGCTGCAGTAGAACATATTGCAGGGAAAGAAGTTACACCAATTGATTACTCTATGGTATCAAAATGCGTATATAGCAGTCCAGAAGTTGCTTCTGTCGGTTTAACAGAACAAGAAGCGAAAGAAAAAGGCTATAAGTTAAAAGTAGGTAAGTTCTCATTCCGCGCAATCGGAAAAGCACTTGTATACGGAGAATCAGATGGTTTCGTAAAACTTGTAGTTGATGAAGAGACAAATGACATTCTTGGTGTTCATATGATTGGACCACATGTAACAGATATGATTTCTGAAGCGGGTCTTGCAAGAGTACTTGATGCAACACCTTGGGAAGTAGCACATACAATTCATCCGCATCCATCATTATCTGAGGCGATTGGTGAAGCAGCACTTGCTGTAGATGGAAGAGCGTTACACGCATAAAAATGTGGATTTAGGAGGTTATGAAAAATGGCAGAAGTAAAAGAAAAGCGCCATGAAGAGCTTGGCTTAAGTGATGAGCAAGTATTAGAAATGTTCCGTACGATGTTACTTGCACGTAAAATTGACGAACGTATGTGGTTATTAAACCGCGCTGGTAAAATTCCATTCGTAATTTCTTGTCAAGGACAAGAGGCTGCACAAGTTGGAGCGGCGTTCGCTCTTGATAGAGAGAAAGATTATGCATTACCATACTACCGTGATATGGGTGTTGTACTAGCATTTGGTATGACAGCTAAAGAGCTTATGTTGTCTGCTTTTGCGAAAGCTGGAGATCCAAACTCTGGTGGTCGTCAAATGCCTGGTCACTTCGGTCAAAAGAAAAATCGTATTGTTACAGGTTCATCTCCAGTAACAACACAAGTACCACATGCAGTTGGTATTGCACTAGCTGGAAAAATGGAGAAGAAAGATTTAGTAACGTTCGTTACATTTGGAGAAGGTTCTTCAAACCAAGGTGACTTCCATGAAGGGGCAAACTTTGCTGGTGTACACAAACTACCTGTTATTTTTATGTGTGAAAATAACAAATATGCAATCTCTATTCCAGTTGAAAAACAATTAGCATGTAAAAACGTATCAGATCGTGCGATTGGTTACGGTATGCCCGGATATACAATAGACGGAAACGATCCACTTGCAGTATATAAAGCTGTAAAAGAAGCAGCAGATCGCGGTCGTCGTGGTGAAGGACCAACTTTAATTGAAACAGTATCATATCGTTTAACAGCACATTCTAGTGACGATGATGATCGTGTTTATCGTGATAAAGAAGAAGTAGAAGAAGCAAAGAAAAAAGATTCAATTATAACATTCGCAGCTTATTTAAAAGAAGCTGGTGTGTTAACTGAGGAATCCGAAAAACAAATGTTAGACGAAATTATGCATATCGTAAATGAAGCAACAGAATATGCAGAAAATGCTCCGTATGCAGCACCTGAAGATGCATTGAAGCACGTATACGCAGAATAGGGGGGAACGTTTCATGGCTGTAATGTCTTATATTGATGCTATTACATTAGCAATGCGCGAAGAAATGGAACGCGATGAGAAAGTATTTGTTTTAGGAGAAGATGTTGGTAAAAAAGGTGGCGTGTTTAAAGCGACACACGGTTTGTATGACCAATTTGGTGAAGATCGTGCGCTTGATGCACCGCTTGCAGAATCTGCAATTGCTGGGGTAGCAATTGGTGCAGCAATGTATGGTATGCGTCCAATCGCTGAAATGCAGTTTGCTGATTTCATCATGCCAGCAGTAAACCAAATTGTTTCTGAGGCAGCAAAAATTCGTTATCGTTCTAATAATGATTGGACTTGTCCAGTTACAATCCGTGCACCATTTGGCGGGGGTGTTCACGGTGCATTGTATCATTCACAATCTGTAGAAGCGATGTTTGCAAACCAACCAGGTTTAAAAATCGTTATCCCTTCTACACCATATGATGCAAAAGGCTTATTAAAAGCAGCCATTCGTGATGAAGATCCAGTATTATTCTTTGAACATAAACGTGCATATCGTTTAATTAAAGGTGAAGTACCGGAGGATGACTACGTATTACCAATCGGAAAAGCAGATGTAAAACGTGAAGGTGATGATATTACAGTTATCACGTACGGATTATGTGTTCATTTTGCTCTTCAAGCGGCTGAAAAGTTAGCACAAGATGGCATCTCTGCACACATTCTTGATTTACGTACTGTATATCCATTAGATAAAGAAGCAATCATTGAAGCAGCTTCTAAAACAGGTAAAGTTCTTCTTGTAACAGAAGACAATAAAGAAGGAAGCATTATGAGTGAAGTGGCAGCAATTATCGCTGAAAACTGTCTATTTGATTTAGATGCGCCAATCGCACGTCTTGCAGGTCCAGACGTTCCAGCAATGCCATATGCACCAACAATGGAAAAATTCTTTATGGTAAATCCAGATAAAGTTGAAAAAGCAATGCGTGAACTTGCGGAATTTTAATCGGGGGGACTATACATGGCTGTAGAAAATATTACAATGCCTCAGCTCGGGGAGAGCGTTACAGAGGGCACAATTAGTAAATGGCTCGTTAATGTTGGCGATCACGTAAATAAGTATGATCCGCTTGCAGAAGTAATGACTGATAAAGTAAATGCTGAAGTACCATCTTCTTTCACGGGGGTTGTGAAAGAGTTAATCGCTGGTGAAGGTGATACGTTAGCTGTAGGTGAAGTAGTTTGTGTTATTCAAGTAGAAGGCGCAGATGAAGTAGCAGCAACAGCTGTTGAGGAAAAAACAAAAGAAGAATCCAAGGCAGAAGTAGCTACGTCTGAAAAAGCACCGAAAGTAAAACAACCAACTGATGGAAAACCACGTTTTTCACCAGCTGTGTTAAAGCTTGCGGGTGAGCATAACGTTGATTTAGATCTAGTAGAAGGTACGGGAGCAAACGGCCGTATCACTCGTAAAGATATTTTAAAGCTAGTGGAATCTGGAAATATCCCACAAGCAGGTGCGGCGAAGAAAGAGGAAGCTGTAGCGGCAGTAGTAGAAGCTCGCCCAGAAGCACCAAAAGCAGCACCAGTAGCGCAAAAAGTAGAAGCTGCGAAACCAGTTTCTGTACCTACAATGCCTGGAGATATCGAAATTCCAGTAACAGGTGTGCGTAAAGCAATCGCAGCAAACATGTTACGTAGTAAACACGAAGCACCACATGCTTGGATGATGATTGAAGTAGATGTGACAAACCTTGTGTCATACCGTAACTCAATTAAAGGTGACTTTAAGAAGCGTGAAGGCTTTAACTTAACGTTCTTTGCTTTCTTCGTAAAAGCAGTAGCACAAGCGTTAAAAGAGTATCCTCAAATTAATTCAATGTGGGCTGGCGATAAAATTGTTCAGAAGAAAGATATTAACCTTTCTATCGCTGTTGCAACAGAGGAAGAACTATTTGTACCAGTAATTAAGCAAGCGGACGAGAAAACAATTAAAGGTATCGCTCGTGAAATTACAGAACTTGCAGGAAAAGTACGTACGAAATCGTTAAAAGCAGACGAAATGCAAGGTGGAACATTTACAATTAATAACACAGGATCATTCGGTTCTGTTCAATCTATGGGTATTATTAATTACCCGCAAGCAGCTATTTTACAAGTTGAATCAATTGTAAAACGCCCAGTAATTATGGATAACGGTATGTTCGGTGCTCGTGATATGGTTAACTTATGTTTATCACTTGATCACCGAGTACTTGATGGTTTAATTTGTGGTAAGTTCTTAGGACGTGTTAAAGAAATTTTAGAAAACATGTCAGAAAATAATACATCTGTATATTAATAAAAAGCTCGCTTATGCGAGCTTTTTATTATCTTATTTCTTCATTTACATCCTACTATATGTATAAATATCTTTCCCAGTAATCTTACAATAAACGATTATGTATTAGGAATTTACGAAAATACATTGCTGATATATGGTATATGGATATAAAATAAGAAAAGAATAATTTTTTTGGCAAATCTTACTGATGAAACTGTAGTATAATATATTGTATTGTATGAAAAAGAGAGTTATTCTATATAAGTGTTTTATAGATAATGTGTAATCAGTCGTCAAAACATGAAGAATGTTGACTCCTGGTTTTTTATTTTTGCCGTAACAATGTTTCAGGAGGATGTCATGAAAAGAAGTACCGAGTTTCTAAAAAGTTTAGATGTAAAATTAATTTTAATTTTGTGTGCACTATGTGTGACGAGTATAGCTGCTATATATAGCAGTCAGCAAACGGGACAGTATGGAGCTGCAAACTTTGCTATGAAACAAGGTGTTAACTACATAATTGGGGTTGTATTGTTACTTCTTGTTGCAAGCATCGACTTAGATCAATTGCAAAAATTATCTTGGCCGCTTTATATTGCTGGATTTGCTTCACTTATTCTTTTGAAAGTATTACCACCATCAGGTTTTACACCTGAAAAATTAGGTGCAAAAAGATGGTTTGTTTTCCCAGTATTTGGGCAAATTCAGCCGTCTGAGTTTTTCAAAATTGCATTGCTACTTGTAGTAGCGAGTATAGCAGTGAAACATAATGCACAGTATATGGCAAGGACATTCCAAACAGATTTAAAGCTAGTAGGTAAAATTATGCTAGTGTCACTTCCACCTATGGCGGTTGTATATAGTCAACCTGATACAGGTATGGTGTTCTTATATGCTGCTGCTATTGCATGTATTCTATTTATGTCAGGTATTCAAAAGAAATTGATAGCATTATGTACAGTTATTCCGTTGACCATATTATCTGCTTTAATATTTATTTTCTTTAAGTATCAAGACTTTTTCTATAATAATTTAGTTACTTTACTAAAGCCTCACCAACAGTCGCGTATTGTAGGTTGGTTAAATCCATTTGAAAATGCAGATCAAGGTTATCAAACACAGCAATCGATTTTAGCTGTAGGTAGTGGAGGAATGGAAGGTAAAGGGTTTGGGGGAGGAAGCGTCTATATTCCAGAGAAGCATACTGACTTTATTTTCGCTACAATTGCCGAAGAAGGTGGATTTATCGTAGCAGCCTTAGTTGTCTTCTTGTTCCTATTACTACTATATCGAACAATTATTATTGGTTATTCCGCTGATAATTTATTTGGTACATTATTATGCGCTGGATCAATCGGTATATTAACAGTTCAAATATTCCAAAACATTGGTATGATCGTTGGATTAATGCCTGTAAAAGGTATTGCATTACCTTTCTTATCGTATGGGGGAAGTTCCTTATTCTCAAATATGATTATGATGGGGCTCATATTATCGGTACGGAAAACTTATAAAAAATATATGTTTTCAGTTAAGTAAAAAAAGCTGGTTCGTTTTTAAACGAACCAGCTTTTTTACATATATGCTCATAAACGTTGCAAACTAAAACAGGATAGCAGTTTGAGACGGGTAAGGAGTGCAAAGTGATGCATATGCATATTTTTGAAGGAGCACGACATCTTTCTAATAGTGAATGGGTTATTCGGGCTATTATAGCATACATATTTTTAATATTAGTTGCGAAAGCGATGGGGCAAAGGTCTATCGCACAACTTCGTTTTTTAGATGTTGTATTAGTGTTATTGCTTGGTGGAAATATTTCTAACGCATTGTCTGATGAAAAAGTAGGGTTACTGGGATCGATGATTACAACGTTCATACTTGTTGTACTTCATATTATAAGCTCAGTTTTAATGCTGAAATGGGATAGATGGAGACGTTTTTTAGAGCCTGCACCTATTATTCTTATACACAATGGTTCCATTAATTTTAGCAATTTGAAAAAGGCGAGAATTACCTTGGAATATTTGTTTTCGGAACTTCGTATGCGAAATGTGAGCGATATTCAAACGATTAAATTAGCATTATGGGAAGCAAACGGTGTCGTTTCTATATTTCGGTATCCAGAATATGAAGCAGTTTCGCGGCTTGATCTTAAAGTGGCGGGAAAAAAATCTCCAGTTTCTTTTGTATTAGTAAAGGATGGGAGGATACAGAAAGATGTTCTTGCATTATTAGGAAAAACAGAAGCGTGGGCGAGAGAATTTCTAGAGGAGAGTACAGAAGTCGAATCTATTATGTTAGCTACAGTAGATGAATCACATAAAATAAATATTTTGTTAAAAAAATGAAAAATATACGCATTTTGTCGTTTCGTACATATGATACAATAGTGTGGACAACGAAAAAGGAGGCGATACGGTGGGATATGTAGAAGAATTACGAAAAATAGTTGGTCATCGCCCTTTAATTTTAGTTGGTGCTGTTGTACTCGTTATAAATGAAAATGGATATGTTTTATTGCAGCAGCGGACAGAGCCGTACGGAAAATGGGGGCTACCTGGCGGGCTAATGGAGCTTAGTGAATCACCAGAAGAAACAGCTTATCGTGAAGTATATGAAGAGACAGGAATAAAAGTGAAGAACTTGCGACTAATCAATGTATTTTCTGGAGCGAACTACTTTACAAAATTAGAAAACGGTGATGAATTTCAATCTGTAACAACCGCCTATTATACGGATGAATACGAAGGGGATTTTGTTATGAATAAAGAAGAAGCAGTTCAGCTTAAATTCTTTTCAGTAACAGAACTACCCGACTATATTGTAGGATCGCATAAAAAAATGATTGCTGAATATATGAAGATTATGGAAAAAAATATATAATAATAGTGAAAGAAATACAAAAACACAGCTCTGGTTGGTAGTCCAGACGCATGATTTCATGTCAGTAACCTTCCCCTCCGGGATGTCCCGTATTTCTAATCTTTTAAAGGAGGGGCTGTCAATGGATTTGACAGTATATCACGATGGCCAATTTTTTGTTGGAATCATTACATGTAAAGAAAAAGGGAAATTGTATGGGGCGAGGTATATTTTTGGGGCGGAACCGTCAGATGAAGAAGTGCTTATGTTTGTGAATGGTTCACTTTTAGAGCATTTTCAGCACTTTGCAAAATGTGGTGTAGAAGTTAAAGAAAAACAGCGTCCTAAAAACATAAAGCGTATCATACGACAAGCAGCAAAAGAAACAACTATTAAACGTTTTACTAAGGCGCAAGAGGCGATTAGTTTATCTTATGAATTGCATAAACAAGAAAAGAAACTGCAGTCTAAAGAGAAGCGAGAAGCTGAAAAAGAAAGAAGACGTTTAATGAAAGTACAAAAAGCAAAGCAAAAACATCGTGGTCATTAAAGAAAAGGTGTTAGAGCAAGAGCTCTAACACCTTTTCTATACTTAAATACAAGTAAACTTACTTGTATTTCATAAACATTAACTGGTAAGATACAAATAGGTAGTTTTAGAGGAGGGAAAAGAGTGATTAATTTTAACTTTTTTATGAATGATGTTGTCCGCCAAGCGCGTGAAGAGATTGTCTCTGCTGGATATACAGAATTGACGACGCCGGAAGCGGTAGAAGAAGCGTTTAAAAGAAATGGAACAACACTTGTAATGGTAAACTCTGTATGTGGTTGTGCAGGTGGTATTGCTCGTCCTGCTGCTGCGCATTCCGTACATTATGATAAACGTCCTAACCACCTTGTAACGGTGTTTGCAGGTCAAGATAAAGAAGCGACAGCAAGAGCGCGTGAATATTTCGAAGGGTACCCACCTTCTTCTCCATCATTTGCTTTATTAAAAGATGGAAAAATTGTAACGATGGTAGAGCGTCATGAAATTGAAGGTCATGAACCGATGCAAGTTATTGCGAAACTACAATCATATTTCGAAGAGAATTGTGAAGAACTATAAAAAATAAGAGAAAAGGCGGCACGTCCACAATCAAGTGGATGTGCCGCCTTTTTTATTTATTATTAAAATTTCTGAGATATGCATAGTTTTGTTATTTTATGCATCATTTTATACATAACAATTAGCGTTTATATTGTTTCATTATTTATTTTTATTTTATATATTGCATAAAAATAAAAGTGCTGATACAATACAAACATCGAATAAATATTCTATTAAACTTTTAAATATACATTATTAGGGGGAAGAAAGATGAAGAAGTTAGTATCAATATCGTTTGCACTTATTTTAATTGTAAGTATATTCAGCGCTTGTAGTAATGGGGAATCGAAAGAAACAAAAGGAAATAAAAAAGTACTCGTAATGGGAACTTCAGCAGATTATAAACCTTATGAATATGTAGATGCGTCAAAGAGCGATGAAATTATTGGCTTTGATGTTGATGTTGCTAAATATATCGGAAAAGAACTTGGGTATGAAGTGAAAGTGAAAGATATGGATTTTGGTGGTTTATTAGCATCTCTTAGTTCAGGAAAAGTTGATTTCGTAATGGCAGGTATGACGCCAACTGCAGAGCGTAAAAATAATGTTGATTTTACAGATATTTATTTTGTTGCGAAAAATATGGTCGTTTCTAAAAAGGATTCTAACATTAAATCTGTAGAGGATTTAAAAGGGAAAAAAGTAGGGGTACAAACAGGGTCTATTCAAGAAGAGAAAGCTTCAGAATTTAAAAAACAAGTAGATTTCCAAGTTGAGGGACGTGACCGTATACCAGAAATCGTACAAGAAATTAAAGCTGGTCGTTTTGACGCTGCAATTATAGAAGATACAGTTGGTAAAAATTATTTAGAGAAAATGAAAGATTTACAAGGAATTGAAATTAAAGAAGCACCAGAAGAAGTTGGAGCAGCAATTGCCCTTCCGAAAAACAGTGATAAAACAGCTGAATTTAATAAAGTAATTAAAAAAATGCAAGAAAATGGAGAAATGGATAAATTAGTGAAGAAATGGTTTGGCAGCGGAAAATAAGCTGCCTTTCACTTTTCTGTGAGGGGAATGAAAAGAATGAACTTAGATTTTTCGGCGATTACGCCTTCGATACCATATATACTAAAAGGTTTAGAAGTTACTTTGAAAATTGTAGCAGTATCAGCTTTAGCAGGATTTATTTTAGGAACGCTATTAGCACTTTGTAAAATTGCTAGAATACGAGCATTAAATATAGCAGCAGATTTTTATACATCAATTTTTCGTGGTACACCCCTTGTATTGCAATTAATGATTATTTATTTCGGCGTCCCACAAATAATTGGTTATGAAATACCAGCATTCTTAGCTGCTGTACTTGCATTTAGCTTGAATTCAGGTGCATACATGTCAGAAGTAATTCGTGCTGGTATTCAAGCGGTTGATAAAGGACAAACAGAAGCAGCAATGGCTTTAGGGATACCGTACGGAAAAATGATGAGAAATATTATTTTCCCTCAAGCATTAAAAAATATATTACCAGCGCTTGTGAACGAATTTGCGACACTTACGAAAGAATCGGCTGTAGTAACAGTAATAGGCGCGACTGATTTAATGCGTCGTGCTTACATTGTAGGCGGTGAGACATTTAAATATCTTGAACCATTACTTTTTGTTGGACTGATTTATTATATGTTAGTGATTATTCTTACATTAGTCGGGAAGGCAATTGAAGGGAGAATGAAGAAAAGTGATTAAAATTGAAAACCTTCATAAATCATTTGGTAAAAACGAAGTATTAAAAGGAATTACAACAACAATTGAAAAAGGGGAAGTAGTCGCAATTATAGGGCCTTCTGGATCAGGAAAATCAACATTTTTACGTTGTATGAATATGTTAGAAGCACCAACGGATGGTCACATTTGGATTGGGACGGAAGAAGTAACGAATCCGAAAACGAATGTTATGCATGTTCGTGAAAATGTCGGTATGGTATTTCAACATTTTCACTTATTTCCTCATATGACTGTATTAGAAAATATTACGTATGCTCCTATCAATGTAAAAGGGGTAACGAAGCAAGAAGCTGAAAAGAAAGCTGAGAAACTTTTAGAAAAGGTTGGATTAGTAGATAAAAAAGATACGTATCCAAATCGTCTTTCGGGAGGACAAAAGCAACGTGTAGCAATTGCAAGAGCGTTAGCGATGGAACCGGAAGTTATGTTATTTGATGAACCGACATCGGCGCTAGATCCAGAGATGGTGAAAGAAGTGTTAGAAGTTATGAAATCGTTAGTTACGACAGGAATGACGATGGCTATCGTTACACATGAAATGGGCTTTGCAAAAGAAGTGGCAGATCGTGTTCTTTTCTTGGACGGAGGAAAGCTTGTAGAAGATAGTGCGCCAGAAGAATTTTTTGCAGCGCCGAAAAGTGAACGTGCGCAACAATTTTTACAAAAAATATTGTAATATGAAAAGGTTATGTGAATAATAAGTAGAAAAGGATGACATTGTGTCATCCTTTTTTTATACTAGCTGTAAATACGTTTATACATATAGGAGTAATGATATGTTTAAAATTGGATATCGTACAGTAAAAACAGCAATAGGGACAGGTGCGGCAGTTTTTATTGCTCAGTTATTAGGGTTAGAATTTTATAGTTCAGCAGGCATTTTAGTTATTTTATGTGTACAAAATACGAAGCGCAAATCACTTCAAGTGTCGTTACATCGTTTTCTAGCGTGTGTATTATCAATGGCATTCGCGTTTTGTATTTTTGAAACGATTGGCTATACACCACTTGCAATTAGCATATTGTTACTTACATTTATTCCGACTGCAGTAATGCTTAAAATTCAAGAAGGTATTGTCACGAGTTCAGTTATTGTTATGCATCTATATTCATTGAAGCAAATTACATGGCTTATAGTTGGAAATGAAATTGCTATATTAACGATAGGGATTAGCGTGGCGTTATTAGTAAATATGTATATGCCGAGTAGTGAAAATAAGCTAAAAGAGTATCAGGATAAAATAGAGAATAATTTTAAAACGATTTTGTTTGAAATGGTTGTGTATTTACGAAATCGAGAAAGTAGTTGGAGTGGAGCAGAACTCATTGAAACCGAGAATATGTTAAATGAAGCAAGAGATTTATCGTTTAAAAAACTTGAGAATGCATTTATGCGAGAAGATGATTATTACTATCGTTATTTTAATATGCGTATGCAACAATTCGAAATTTTAGAGCGAATGATACCACTAGCAGCTTCTTTATCGTGGACATATGAACAAGCTGACATGATTGCAGATGTTGTTGAAAACATTGGTAATGCTATTAGCCCTGAAAGTACTGGCGTTATTTCCTTAAGGCAGCTTCAAGAAATGAGGGAATTATTTAGAGACATGCCATTGCCAGCTACACGCGAAGAATTTGAGATACGTGCGAAACTTGTTCAACTTGTGTATGAAATGGAACAATATTTACTCATTAAAAGTCGCTTTAAGGGAAAGGATAATATAAAAGAACTTATATAGAAGGTAGGAATTATCTATGCCGTATCTTCTCTCTATCATATTATGTCTTTCTTTATCACCGATTTGGCCTCTTGGGGATAATCCACGTGCCGGAGATCCTTTTATTATTGTAAATAAAGCAACGAATAAATTAGCTTACATTGACGATGGAAAGATTCAAAAGGTTTTTCCAGTAGCGACAGGGAAAACGAATGAATTAACTCCAGAAGGAACTTTTGATGTTGTAATGAAAGCAAAGGATCCGTATTACATTGCGAAGGATATTCCAGGTGGATCGCCAAAAAATCCACTTGGGTCAAGGTGGATTGGATTTAATGCAAGAGGAACTGATGGAAGTAAATATGGAATACATGGAACAAACCAACCGAGTTCAATTGGAAAGTATATTTCACAAGGGTGTATAAGAATGAAGAAAAACGATGTGGAATATTTGTTTGATCGCATTCCAATTGGAACGAAAGTATGGATTGTGAAATCGAAAAAATCATTTCAGCAATTGGCAAAAGAAAAAGGAGCCGTTGCATATGAAAAAGCCAACGAAATGAAGTGCACCCCAATTGTTAGACACAGTCTAACAATTGGAGGTGCATTTTTTATGGCTAAATTTTCTTCAAAAGAAAAAATCCAAGCGGTGAAACGATATTTAGATGG
>NZ_JBPWAP010000098.1:0-14124 GCF_051776705.1 Bacillus cereus group sp. BceL291
GCAGAAGACAGATGGAGAGCCGGATACATTGAGAGATGTAAGTCCGGTTCGGGGAGGAACATTTGGAAACCTATCACAGGAATGTAATAAGGCGCTGGATGTTTACTCTACACATATGTTTCCAAAGTTTTAAAATATTACAAAGATTTAGGTTGTGTGGCAGATGTATCTGGAGAATGGATTTCTGATAAAGGTTGGAAATGGCCAACGAAATCAGGTCGTATTACAGATACGTTTGATGCAGTGCGTGGTGGAAAGCAACATAATGCAGTTGATATTGGGGCCATGACCGCCGGAAAAGCTGGAGACCCTGTATGGTCAATGGAAGTAGGTATTGTAACAGCCCAAACAGGAAATGTAAATGGTGGTGGTCTAGGTGTCTATGTAGATCATGGAAATGGTATTGTATCTCGTTACTTACATTTGAGTAAAATATCAGTTGCACCGGGAACTATGGTGACAAAAGGGCAAATTATTGGGGAAATGGGCGGTTCTAACTTTGATAGAGATACAGGTTTCCTTAATATGAATGGATACGCTGTCCATTTAGATTTCCAAATTCGTATTAATGACCAACCAACAGATCCAATGAAATTCTTTAAGAAAAATGATGATCCAGGGTTATCATCTGGTGGTTCTCCTACAATGACAAATGCTAAACGACAAAAGGTACTGGAAGAAGCGAAAAAATGGATTGGGCAAGGGAAAGTGAGCTATGTATCCGGTGCTAGAAATCCAGCTGCAGGTAGTGCTGATTGTTCAGGATTTACACAATACGTGTTTAAAACCAGTATAGGTGTCCAACTAGGGGATTGGACAGGTGCTCAAATTGGACAGGGAAAACAGGTGCCCGATATCGGTCGTGCACAGCCAGGAGACTTAATTTTCTATGAAAATCCGAACCATGTATCTATTTATTTAGGGAATCAGAAAATGATTCATATTGGTGATAATAAAGGTGTACAAATTACAGGTCTAAACTATACGGCAAGAGGACAACATATGACGCAAGTCCGTAATGTAATCGACTGATATGGGATGTGATGATATGAAGAAAGTCATGAATATGTTAGCTAATCTGCCTCGTAAGTACTTAGTTATATTGGTAATTATAGTGTTAGTAGTAGGCGTTGCGACCTATAATACGATTCATCGTTATATGATGAAATCACAAGTACAAGAGGAAGAGCAGGTAAATCAAGATGAAATCGAGATGCTTGGTGATAAGCCAAAGGGATTTGATACAAAAGAGGAAGAATATATCGCAAAGACAAAAACAGTAGAGGATTTACTACGAAAAATTTCTAATAGTAGTTATGATGTCCCGTATTTGTTTACAAAGGCTGGATTTGGTATTGAACCAATGAAGATGACAAGTAATGAGCGTATGCTGGCTACAGAAGCTGTTCAAAGGTATTTCCTAAATGGAGATCAATTTTACAATGCGCGTATTACCAAAATTGATCGTGGAAAAAAAGTAGATACGTTTCATATTGAAGTTTTAATTCAACAGGTAAACTTCTTAGAACCACGACAATTTAAAGTGCAGGTAAACAAATATGCACAAATTGTAACACCAATTGCACAAATTCCACATGGACAAGAAGAAGTACCTGTGGATTAAGAAGAAAGTGAGGGTTGTGGAGAAAAACACAACCCTTTTATAAAAAAATAAAGAGTACCTAAAAATATTTATTGAATATTCATAATTTTCTGATATAATAAAACCATGGTTAAAAGAAATTTGTATATAACGTTAAATGAAATGGATATGGAGGAATACAAATGAGAATGTTAATTGGAACAGCTGCGAATTTTGTTTCGGGGTATTATATAGGACGAAATTCTGGATTATTAGGAACGTTGCTTGGATGGGCTTTTTTGTTGGGTGGTGGCTATCTGTTAATAGAAAATTGGGATAGTATCACAGTATGGATGCATAGTTTAAATATTGTAAAAGGGCTAGATGGTTACGAAGATATGAGCAATGGCTTCATTTTCATCTGTTTGGTGGTAAGTGGCTTTATTTTTATCTTGTTGTCCCCGATTTTCATTATTTTATTAATAGTTTGTTTTGTGTTAATGAATATTGTTGCTTGTACACTTGTGTTATTAACATCACCAAGTACATACATAAAGAAGAAAGATAAGGAGAGTGAGTGGGAATGAGTACAATTCTAGTTTTAGGTGGATCAAATGGAAGAACGTTAGAGAAGTTGGCCAAAAAAAGAGACTGCCAGGTTATTTTCCATGATGGGAAAAATCACGGAGGCGTAAAGAAAACGTTTCGAAGTGTTATAAAAAAATGCGATGTTATTGTCATTCAAAAAGGTGCATGTGGCCATGTATCTATTGATGTAGCAAAAGAGTACGCAAAGAAGTATGATGTCCCACTATTATTTAATCAGGGATTTGGTGGAACAGGTGCATTAGAAATGGGTTTAAAGCATCTGCAAGCGGCTTGATTTTAGTAGATAGTCTGAGATAACTGTATGGGCACCTAATTATATAATTATTATATATAATTTTTAGTGTTCATTTGTAATTACTTAATGTAATAAAATATGAATTTTGTAGAGAAGTAGGTGGGTTTATGAAAGAAAAGATTGATTCAATTAAAAATAAACTCTCTAATGGAAAATCTCGTTTTGAGAATGGTAAGACCGTGGTAGAGGTTAGTTTATCTGAATTAAATGAATTACTGAGCTTGGCTTATGACATTAATAATTATCGTTTAAATGCTTTGTGGAATTTAGAGCAAACATCAAAGGCATATAAAGAGTACAAAATACGTAACGAAAAATACCAAGAATCGTTAAAACTAATAAAAGGAATAACAAATGGAGTAGATAATGCAATTGTTAAAGATGTGAATCGAATAGCAAAAGAATCATTATCATAATTAACCAAAGCGTTGTTTGAAAATAAAGGAGCTGGGGAAATGGACGAAAAGAAATTGGAATTGAATGAGGATCAAAAATCTGTATTACTGAAGGTGTTAAAGGATATGCACTTTGCTAATGCTCAATTACGTGAATGGGTGAGTAAAGATTTACTTTCAATCGAAATGTCAAAAACACTTCCATCATTGATAGAAAGCTATTTTAGTGAAGCAGCAAAAGTACTAAATTACGAATCATATCTGTTGGAAGAAAAAGAAAAACGTTATGCGGAGATTAAAAAGGCGAATCAAAAGATACATGAATTACAGGGTAAATTAGGTTCCGATAAACCAGTTGATGGTTTAAAAGAACAGTTGAAACATCTTTCTGAAGTTGTTAGTGAATGGTGGAATACAGAAGGTTTTAATCATGTGCATGATACGAAGTATTACCCCTATGGTGGAATGAGAGTGAAACTTAGCTTTATGTTAGAACATTGTCGTTCTTTCAGTAAAACTCCTGTAACAGATAAAAGGAGCCGAGAGGAACACATTCAATATTTACGTGAAATGGGATTTGAATTTGCCGACTTTGAAAAAGGACGGAGTGAAAAATTGGATTTAATCGACAATCATCAAAATCGTTCATTACTTATAAAGATGCTTACAGAGCGTTTTCCTTCTCTTGATGTTTATAGCTTTAGCAACCATAGTAGTTACTCTAAAAAAGACATTTTTATTATTAAGCATATAGATGCTTCAATTTATGATTTATCTGATATTTAAAATCGATGAAATAAAACAAAATAATTATTTAAGGGAAAAGGGGAATATATATGGATGATACTCTAGATCTTTTACAGGATTCAATTGAGTTACTAATAAATCTTAGAGATTGGATGTACGTCGTACCAAAAGCCAATTTAAGAGGATTCAGTATTGATAAAGAATATTGGTTTAACTATGAAGATTTCAAGATGTTTAGAACACCAGAGGATGTAGGTATAGCTGTTAAAAGTGACACGGGAGAATTTGAACTTTTTAGCTACAGTGAATTTTTATCATTCTTCGATCGTAAATAAAAAGGAAGTTAGCAAAAAGCTGACTGCAAGAACTAAACAAAATTTTTATTTGAGAGGGGAATGAAATCGTGAAATATGATAAACAAAAATGCCCAAAATGCAGCAAGCCAGTTAAAACTTTATATAGACCATCAATGAATCATAAGGGTCCCAATCTTTGCTACTGGTGTAATCGAAAACGTGTTAAAAAAGAAAATGAAATGGCTTTACAAAAATAACATGAAAATTTTATAAAAAAGACGAACGAAAAACATCACTGGATCCAATGAAAGTTCGTTATTAAAAACAAAATCGTTAATTAAATAAAAAAGTGAAAGGCGAATACATTAACATGAATAATAGTAATATACATAAATCAGGTTATATCATACTCATTTATTTTGTAATGACTCAATTTGTTGGGATTATAGGTGTACAATTGCTAGCGAAGACGGGCTGGTATGATATTCAGGGAAACCAACAGCAAGCAATTCAACAACTTCTTGTGCATTGGGAACTAATTGGGTTTTCACTTATGCTGATAATCATTTTTCTTATATATAGTAAAGAAATAATAAATGATCCAAAGTTTTCGATTAAATTATCAAGAAATTCATTCATATGGACTTTAGTTGGGATCATATTCGTATTTCTTGCGCAGATGGTTGGTAGCGTGTTAGATAAGGGTGTATTCCAGCTAACTACGCAATCAGCAAATACGTCTAGTACAGTCGCTGCAGCAGCAATATCTCCTGTGGCACTTGTTTCAATTGTTCTTCTTGCACCTTTAGTAGAAGAGTTTGTTTTTCGTTATGCGGCCATAAACATTTTAATGTCTAAGTTTAAGAAAACTTGGAGCATACTAATAAGCGCATTGTTCTTTTCTATCATGCATTTTGATTTTCCATTTATATTTGGGTATTTTTTAATTGGAGTTATACTAGCTGTAGTATATATGCGTACTAATAGGTTACTAGTATCATTTGTTGTTCATGCTAGTATGAACTTAATTGTTGTTATACTCCAGATTTCTTGATGAAAAAGCAGCGGATTCACGTAACTTACTAGTGATTTAGTTTTTTTGTTTAAGAATTTTAAAATTATGGTAAGATTAATAAGACTACATTTGAAAATGTGGGTTCAAGTTGCTGTATTGACTGAATTGCACACCAAAAAAACCAATTCCATTACACGGGAATTGGTTTTTTTGGTGTGTGTTTTGTTAGCATAATGTTTGACGGCCTAAAGGAGAGTTGTTCCTTTGTAGTTTAGTATAACTTAAATAAAAAGAAAATTTAAAACAAAATATTGAATCTTTACATATTTTAAAATTACAACACAAAAATGTAAAGATATGGTTTATAATAAGTGGTGAAACACTCTCCTATGTTTCTAGTGATTGTATTTTTTATCTGTTTTTGGTGCGAAATCTGTTGATAGATTTTGCACTTTTTTATTTAATGTTTAATAGGATCAGAATGATATAGTGCCCCTATTTCTTGTAAACTCCTTTTCTCCATACCCACTCAATAGGACCATAACGGAAATATTTACTCCAAATCTTGCTGAATATAATTTGTACAAAAATAATTAAAAGCCCAAAGATACATAATTGCCAGTAATATACGTGTGAGACATCTTTAAAGCACCACGAAAGAATGACAAGCGTAAGTATGCTTTGAGTGATGTAATTCGTTAAAGCATACTGGCCAACGTTCATAAAGGGGTGCAGGCATTCTATATATTTTTTATTCTCACAAACTCTCAGTAGAGTACAAATATAGAATATAGCTAGCATTTTCCCTCCAAATAGAATCCATAGTTGTACATCCTGAGAGTAATAGACATCTGTTTTTATAAAGTAGTAGATAATAGGATAAGAGAGAAGGCATGAGATACATAACGAACTCCACTGTAAAAATCTAATTTTCTTTATTAATTCCGGTACCCTTTTAAAAATATTTTTCTTACCAGCCCATAACCCTATTAAAAATAAGCCTATATATTCCGGAATTCCTATTAGTAGTTGCTGGAATTCCTGAGTCATTAGAAAGAAAAGACGTGCTTTTATTTGATGAGAATAATGTATAAATAGATTTACAGTGTGATTGGTAGTGTTACCTGTAAACATATATTGATAGTAATTGGGCACTTCTGAAATAGAAGAACTTGCTCGCAAAAATACAATGATATGTAATACATAACTAACCATTAGGAAACTGCAACCAGCTATAAAAATAAGCCTAGTAGATCGCTTATAGAAGAACAATAGAATAAATCCAGCTAAGGCATACGCATGTAGAATATCTCCATACCATAGAAAGGTGAATTGGAGTAAACCGAAGAGTAGTAAGATACATAGTCTTCGGATAAATAGCCTATACATGGGATATCCTTTTGCTTCTGTATTTTTCATAAAAATGTAAAATCCTACTCCAAATAAGAATGCGAAAATAGTATAGAACTTTGCCTGTATAAACAAATCTACTAAAAAACGAATCACTTTATCTGTACCGATATAACCCGCTTGATTAAAGGGATCTAGTCCCGTCATAGTGGGTAGATTCGCAAATAGGATACATAGTATGGCTATACCTCTTATTATGTCTAACGAATGAATACGGGCGTTTTGTTGCATGTCAATTCTCCTTTCTTAAACAGAAAAAACGAGCACTATACTAGCTAGCGCTCGAATTACGTCTTGCAAAGAATCCATCATAGGTAGCAGCTGACACTGCTCCTTCTAGACGTTCAATTTCTTCACCTCTGTTATAAGCTACAACAACTGGAGTACCTGGAATGTCGAACTCTTGAAAGGCACTTTGATTTTCTGGTGTAGAGATATCAATACGATAAATGGTTCTATCATGCTTTTTTGACATACGATTGATATCCGGTGCAGCTTTTTTACAAAAATGACAGGTTGGTTGATAGTAATACGCAATGAACTCTTCATGGGATTGTATTTTTCCCTTTAATTCTTCTTTTGAAATATCTTTTATATTCTCAGGTGATCCTTTTACATCTGCAGCAGATACAATTGTTTTTTCTGGTGTTATAGTTTCTGTATTGACTGATTCATTCTTAGTTAAAGTAAAGATCGCAATACAAGCAACACATAAAGTAGTAACAATTGCTCCAATTTTGTAGATTTTTTTCATAGTAAATTCCTCCTTAAAGTAAAAAAAAAGGACAAACCTCGCCCGAGTTAACAGGGCGTAAGGTTTGTCCTTCACGCTACGTACAATAGAGTATAAACAATGGAAACAAATTTTCTATCTCTATAATACCACAAAATTCATATAGAATGCTATAGGAATTTTATAAGTAAAACAAAGGAATAACTTAATTGTAAAATTTCATGTACCAGATTAAATATTAAAAACAATAAACAGCACAATAAGGGGATTCTCTGTGGTGTATCCAACTGATAGGGACACTATCCTCCTCCAATAAGCATAAAATCATTCAACAAACACATCTCAAAAAGTGTGTGTACTTATGAAGTGTGTCTTAAGTACATTTTGATACCTTTTGAAGTAGTTTAAGCTGCAAAGAATATACTATATCTAAAGGTGTACCTTTTGGGAGAGTGTAATTGACTTTGTGCTACGATTGTTTTAAAAATAGGTTGCGGAATTAATTGTAGGATACAAGGCGGCGAAATAACATTAAGGATTTTATAGTTAAAATTATCAAAAAAATCAATAAAATCATAGTTTACAATTTTATCCTTTAGTTGGTATCATTTACTTATTAAGGGGGGAGTACATGGGTTTAAACATGTATTTGGGAGAAGTACAAGCTCAAACAGAAAGTATGAATGCTTTTTGTGTAGCCACTATTCAAGGTATGGAACAAGTTATTAATTCAATTGATGCTTTTGTGGGCGATACTATTTTGCAAGGGAAAACTTATGATACAGGGAAGACATTCTTTGCACAGACATTTCATCCTTTAGCTCAAGGAATTATTTATTTGTGTGAAGAATTAATTCGACAGAATAATTCCTTTCCGAACGATTTTCAATCACAAGTCGCTACAACAGATGTCATTGAACAAGAAATACGAGAACAAATTCGAGAAATTGACCGAATGAAAGCAGACATTGAAGGAACTAGTATTACCCTTCCAGGAATGCAAGTTATGGTGGGAATTTATGATACGATGAAACAAAAGCTTCAAGAAAAACTAGAGCATTTATATGAATTTAATTATGTTTCTAGTAGTAATTTTGATACAGCGCTTCAATTAGCTACGAGTATTGCTCAAGGTCTTGCAGAAGTTCAAAGTGGGAAAGGTTTTAGTCCTGCGAGTGGAACATTCAGTATACAAGATTTAAATATGAACTGGACTGCATCAATTCAAAAAATCACAGAGGAAAAAGCACGTGAATCTGATAAAATTGTGTATAGCGATTTAAATCAAGAAGAAACAATAAACAATGAAACTTCATTAGCATCAGGAAAAAAAGAATTTGATGGTAATAAATTAGCCAGAGATATTACAGGTGAAATAAGTGGAGAATATGATGTTCGGCGTGCTTGGGAAGGTGTAGATCCGTCTACGGGAGAGAAACTTGGTACTTTTGACAGAGTCATAGCTGGAGGTATGGCGGTAGCCGGTATTACACCAATCGGGAAGTTGGTTAAAATCGGTAAAGGTGTAAAGATGTCAGCTAGTGCTGTTAAAACTGTAAAGGGTGCTGAATCGAATTATGTACTTTTTAATAAAACGCATATACAATCAATGCCTAAACCAAAAGGGAGAGGTCCAAATGGAGGGAAGTTACAATCTCATCACGGTTTACAAGGGAAATGGGCGGAAGCAAATTTAAGTCAATATGGATATGATCCAAAACTTGCACCAACAGTGACGATTGAAACAGGAAAGGGGTTACCACATACTATTATTACTAATGCGCAGAACTTGAGACGTGATGAACGTGTAGCCTTAGGAAATGGAAAATGGAGCTCTTCTTTACAAGCGGAATTAAAGAATATAGTTTCTGATTTTGAAAAAGCGGGATTTTCTAAAGAAACTATTAGAGGAACTTTAGAACAACAATATAGAATGCTTGATAAGTTAAAAGTAAAATATGAAAGGATTGAGTATTAATGAGTATACTTGAGAACTTAAATGCAGTTTTCACTTTAGAAACACAAGAACCTCCAGCAACTAAAGAAACAATTCAAGAGTTACAAGGTTTTTCATCAATAGATGTTCCTTCAGATTATCTAGAGATAATTCAACATTGTACAGATGCAGAGATTAATGTAAATAATGAAATATATATCCGTATTTGGAGTCCAGCAGATTGTATAGAGATGAATGAAGCTCATAATATCCAAAAATATATACCTAACTCACTTGCAATTGGTGATGATGAAGGTGGGAAAGTGCTATTATATGCAAATGGAAAAGAAGGATTTGGATTATATATGGTGGATTTTGGAGATTTAGATATCGAAGAAGCAATTAAAATATCACCTTCTTTGAAACTGTTATTAATGGATGGCGTAGGTGTAGAAAAGTTATTGTTATAAATTTAAGGACATATGAAAATCACTGTATTCTGAAAAGGTAACGTTAAAGCATTTCTTATAAAACTTTATACAGCAAATAAAAAGAACCTACATGATAGGTTCTTTTTATTTTGTTAATAATTATTTGTGTTATGCATTGTAAAGGGGTAATGACATAACTTTGTAGTATTTCATTGTGTTAAATAGTTTCACCATGTGCATATTGAACAAAATCTACTTTTTCTTTTGATACAGATTGTAAGTTTGTATTGTTACTGAAGCTGAAAGATAAAAAACCTGTGATAATAGCAAAAATTAATAGAGATTTTTTCATTATTTTAAAGCTCCTTTCTCTGAAGCCTTTTTATCAGCTTCATTTGTCATGTGTAGATACTTGCTCGCTTTTTCATACGATTTTGAATCGTAAAACTTATTGCCTAAAATAGCTGAATAATCTTTTACGTATTTCCATAACTCTTCTTTCTTAAAATAACAAATTCCTGCCAAAATGATTTCTTCCAATTCATCTGTACTTATATTGTCATTTAATCCTTTTAGAATATTGAAATGATGATTATACTCTTCGTTTGAAATTTTTAATCCATTTTTAATATGCAACGTGACAGCATTTTTATCATTTAATTTGAAATACTCCTGCGCTAATAAGAACAATGTTTTTTGGTTATTTACAAGTGATCCATTTAGGTATTTTATTGCTAGTTCGGAAAGGTTTTGATCTGCGTACAATAACCCTAAATTATGTTTCACTTTTGCTGATAGTTTATCCTCGTCGTGTTTGTTGAAAGTATTTAAAGCTGCAAGGAAGTGTTCTTCCGCACTTTCATACTGACCGAGGGAAGTACAAGCAAGACCTAGTGTGTTATTACAAGCAGCAACTTTGATTTCATACCCTGCATGCTTTGAAAATAATTCCTTTGCCTTTGTAGTATATTTGATTGCTGGTAGTGGCTGATAAATATGATAGTGGAAAGAACCAAACATATAATTAAATTCAGCTATTTCAAGTTCATCTGGAATATCCTTTAATAATGTTTCAGCTTCTTCGTATTGCTCTTTAGCTGATGTGTAATCTCCTATATTAATTGAATAAATTGCTTTAAAAAAACTATGATAATATTTTAGGAAGGTGTCTGCTTGATCAGGTATACAATCTATCTTTTCTAAACTATCTTTATAGTTTTTAACGTCATGGGTAAGTAACTTATATCTAAAATCTAGTAATGAATAATAGATAAGTATATTTTGGTCTTCTTCAATTTGATGAATCTTGCTATCAATTTCTTTCTTGAAATTTGTGGATTTTAGTACATGTTGTGAAATGATGGATTGATACCAATTGTTTAGTAGATTTGTTATTTCTCCTTTGGAGACAGTTTGCACATTCATATTTAATCCCCTCACCCTATTAGTATATATTTCCATAATCTTAACATGTTAGCGGAATTTCAAGGTGATGTTGTTATTGAAAAAATAAAAATTGAATATTCTGTTTTTTGATTAACTACTGGGATTTTATTTACTTGCTTTTTATATGTGTACTTTGTTATTTTTACCAGATTCATTTAAATGTGGTATTTTATTAATAGAATAAGATAGTGTTTAGATATTTATTTTAAGTTGAGGGGAAAGATTGATGTGAAACCTATAAATTTATTGTCTCTAGTTGATGCAAGTGAAAAGCTATCACCTTCCGTATTTGAATTATATAAAGAACATTTTGACATTAAAGTTAAAAAAGATGAAATCGAAGATTTAAGTTCTTTAGTTAAAGAGCTTCTATCATTTGTAAATATTTTAAAAATAGTAGAGGGATTTTATGTAGGATATAAAATTAACCAAATTAATAAAGAGTTTGATCTTTTAAGATTTGGAGAAGAAACTATTATTAATATAGAATTGAAAAGAAAAAATACTGGGGATAGAATGAAAAAGCAACTTTTAAGTAATAAATATTATCTCAGTTTTTTAGAAAAGAAAGTTTTACAGTTCACTTACGTTGCCTTAGAAGAAAAGCTTTATTACTTAAACGAAAATGAAGAATTTAAAGAGAGTGATATTGAATTTTTATTTAAACAAATACATAAACAAAAATTAATTGAAATTGAAGACATACATCAAGAGTTTGATCCCTGTAATTATTTAGTCTCACCATTCAATTCTACAGAAGCCTTTCTAGAGAATCAGTATTTTTTGACTGAACATCAAGATAACTATAAAACTGAGATTATAAATTTAAGACAGGAGGGAGGACCATCCTATATTGCAATTGAAGGAGCTGCTGGAACTGGTAAAACTCTTTTAGCGTATGATATTGCAAAAGAATATATAAATAACTCCAAAAGAGTACTTATTATTCATTGTGGAACTGTAAATGCTGGGCATAGAAAGCTAATGTTTTATGATTGGGAAGTAACAGGTATAAGATACTATGAAAGTTATACCTTTAATGAATATGATCTGATTGTCATAGACGAAGTTCAACGCATACGTAAAGACCAATTAGAGGAAATATTACAAAGGATTAATGATAACAATGTGAAATGTATTTTTTCATATGATCCTAATCAATGTCTGGCTAGTTGGGAAGTTAGCAATAATATTCCTGAATTTTTAAAAGCTGAGGTATCTCCAAGACATTTTCCATTGACAAAAACAATTAGAACCAATAAAGAGATTATTTCCTTTATCACAAATTTGTTTGATACATCAAAAAGTAATGCACATCAAATTTATTCTAATATTAGCGTGCAGTATTTTGAGGGTCATACTAGTGTGAGGGATTATATTCAAGAACTGACTGATAGGGGATGGAAGGCTATAAATTATACGCCTGGTTACGGAAATAAATATTATCCATATGAAGTGTATCAAAACGGAGATAATAAAAGCGCACATGAGGTTATTGGACAGGAATTTGATAATGTAATTGTAGTGATAGATTCTAACTTTTTTTACAATAAAAATTTACTAACAAGTAAAAAAGATTACTATTATGATAATACAAAAATGCTCTATCAAATGATGACAAGAGCTAGAAAAAAATTGCATGTTATTATCATTGATAATGAGAAAGTTTTAGAGAAAAGTTTAGAGATTTTAGGATCTAATAAAATTGTTACAGTCTAAAAATTCATGAAAATAATGGTGTTAAACTAAAAGATAGGAATAAGAGATATCCTACCTTTTAGTACTCAAATAAAAACAGGCTAGATTCTTTTAAAAGGAATAATTAATACTTATTTTGAATCCGAAAAATTTTATTTTCAAATGAAAAGTTTTTGTTTGATTTTGCATATTGTAAAACCTCCTTTCTACATATGCATTTTACTCACTTTATCCTGAAATTCTAAGAGCATTTTTAAGAAACATAAAATTTTTTCAATACAATATAAAAAAGGAACTCTTTAATATTGCAGAGTTCCTTTTTGTTTTATAGCATTTTACGACAACGTATAATAAAATCAATATCTTTCGTTGAGCTATCCTCATTATGAACTCTCTCAATTACTTCGGCAGCATATAATTTATCTGCCTTATTGTCAGCTATCCTTTGTATATAATTTGTAACTATATATAGCTTCTTCTTGAGTAATTTCAGCTTTCATTAATTCAACATTAAAGTATCCCATATAATCCCTCCGATTTAATGACAATAAAAAATCCCACAAGTTACCTTGCAGGATCACATACAAAATAGGGTATTTCGTACTTTTTTATTTTATATGAACAATAAAAGACAGGTCTATAAATATGCTTATACCATTTTAAATTTTTAGTATCGTTTGAACGGATAATACGTATTTTAATAAATTGAATGCACACGAAAATTTATCAAGTTGAAATTTAAATTAATTTAGTGCTATAATGCGAGGGATCAATTATCATATTTCTTCATCAATCTCATGTATTTTTAGTAAGAGTTTGTTAATCACAGCCTCTTAACGTACCGTTAGGGGTTTAACTCTTTTAAATAACTATTTTGCATTAATTATTTTCAGTATTTTAAAAAAACAAATGAATATTTCTAACAAAAGACTCCATTTTGATTAAATTTTTTCAGAATGGAGTCTTCTTAATAAATTGTACGATTGTGTATGCATTCTTTTTATTTAATATCAATTAATTCATCAAATTTTAATTGTGTATGTGTATTAAAAGCATCAAGACAATGAATCAATTTGTTTCCTGGATCTATAGAAGTCACTGTTATGTATTGGTGATGTAAATATCCCTTTCTGTAGTAAGAGAGGAATACCTCTTCATTGTATTCTAAGGATTGCTGTAAAGAGCGTTGGATTCTTTCTTTTGTATCATCAGTGAGTATTGGTCTATTAACTTTATTTTGGTCTTCTAGCATCCGATTTATTTTGTGATTTGAATTATAAGTCCGCCACAATTTGAACCATAATATTGCCCGAAAGCATAGTTTTTAGAGAACATCCTTGTAATATTTGAAGCATTACATTGCCATAAATCTTTTATTAACTCATAAACTTGCCTCAAAAAATAGTAGTAGGGGTAGTATCACATGCCTATCCACTTAAGAATGGAAACACAATGAACTTTCGTTCATATAACCAAAAAACTCTCGAAATATTTGGTATCTTTAAAAATGGGCATACCAAATAAACCTAGA